>CAZCEB010000031.1:10974-11329 GCA_964497305.1 uncultured Muribaculaceae bacterium
ACCAAACAAGTAGTACGAGAATCTAACGGAAAAGAAATACATATAGAGCGCATTGCCGATTGGTCAAAACGCATGGATCATCGTCATCATGCAATAGATGCATTAACTATCGCCTGTACCAAGCAAGGTTATATACAACGCATTAATAATCTTAACTCTCTTAAAGAGGTTTCGTTCCAATCTTATTCATCCCCAGAGCAAGATACGACAACACGCCAACGTTTTACAAGACTAGAACGATACATGCAAATACAACCTCACTTTTCAACTGCGGAGGTGGAAAAAGCCGTATCACAAATAGCCATATCTTTCAAAAGTGGAAAGCGCACAGCAAGTTTTGGAAAAAGATATATTA
>CAZCEB010000032.1:0-11271 GCA_964497305.1 uncultured Muribaculaceae bacterium
TTCAAACTGCTGAGCATTAGCAACTGAAGCACTTGCTACAGCTAAACAAAGAAGTAGTTTTTTCATGTTTAAATTGTTTAGTTAAGTTAATTAATTATATGTGTTTAGTTAGTTAGTTAGTTAGTTAGTTAGTTAGTTAGTTAAATTCTCAGTTTTGCATAATTAGGTAATTTGCAAATTTATTAATATTTTTCAAGGTCCACAATATTTTTTATTAATATTTTCACATTATTTAACACAAAACAATTAAAAAAGGAGAAAGAAAAAAGGAAGTGGAAACAGCTACGGATTGCCCGAAGGGATATATTTTAATAGCCGGTGGTAACGCTTCGCTTACCACCGGATGCAAGCCACAAACAATAAGCGTCGGAAAGACGCTACTATATAAATAAAAGTCTGCAATAATATTACCCAAATAGCGTGTTTCCCACGCAACAAATATTTTCACTTTTACCCCGTGATACATCACGATGCTAATGAAATTTAGCTTTTCAGGCAATTTTCGCCACTCTCAACTTTCAACTCTTTTTTGGGGTGAGAGTGATGAGGGGGACTATCATTTCTTCCATTGAGATACCACCATGCTGGAACGTATCGGTATAATACTGCACATAATGGTTATAGTTGTTGGGATATGCCAAGAAATCTCGCCCTGTTGCAAAGATATATACCGATGATACGTTTAATAAAGGCAAACCATATCGTTCGGGCTGCTTAATTTCATATACTTGTTTGGGATTATAGCTTAGATTTTTCCCAACTTTATAACGCAAATTGGTATTGGTGTTTTTATCGCCTATAACTTTTACTGGATTATCGACACGTATCGTTCCATGATCGGTAGTCAAAACTATCTTATATCCTGCGTCAGCAATCTTGCGGAATAGTTCCAATGCTGAAGAATGACGAAACCAAGACTCGGTCAATGAACGATAGGCGGCATTTGATGCTGCCAACTCGCGTATCATTTTTGATTCAGTGCGAGCGTGAGAAAGCATATCGATAAAATTCAATACCACTACGTTGAGGTCGTTTGTTTCAAGATTGGTAAACTCTCGAATGAGTTTGTCTCCCGATGCCGAATCATTTATTTTATTATATGAAAAACGGCAACGACGACGATAACGATCAAATTGTGTTGCTATCAATGGAGATTCATTTAGATTTTTACCCTCTTCTTCATCCTCATCAACCCACAAATCAGGAAACATCTTTGCGATTTTGTCGGGCATCAATCCTGAAAATATCGCATTACGAGCATATTGTGTTGCAGTAGGCAATATTGAACAGTAGAGGTCTTCCTCAAATGTAAACATATCGCTCAATAATGGTTTTATTGTGCGCCACTGGTCTAAGCGAAAATTATCTATGAGAATAAAAAACAGTTTTTCTCCTTTATCCAACAATGGGAATACATGGGATTTAAATACTTGCGAACTCATCAACGGATGGTCATCTCCCGTAACCCACTTTTCATAATTCTTTTTTACAAACTTAGAAAATGCGGTATTTGCCTCCTGCTTTTGCATAGAAAGGAGATCATCCATATTGGTATCAGTAGCAGCAAGCTCCAATTCCCAAAAAACAAGTTTCCTATATAATTCATACCAGTCATCAATCGTATATGAATCATTTATGAGCGATGTTATTTTACCAAACTCTTGTCGATAATCACTTGTTGCTTGTTCAGAAACAAGTTTTTCAGAATGAAGGTTTTTCTTTATCGACAACAATATTTGGTTGGGATTTACCGGTTTAATCAGATAATCGGCAATCTTGTTCCCTACTGCCTGGTCCATAATGTTTTCTTCCTCACTCTTGGTAATCATTATCACCGGAATGTGAGGTTTTACTTGTTTAATGCGCGACAGCGTTTCAAGTCCTGTGAGACCGGGCATATTTTCATCAAGAATAATCAAATCAAAATGTTGATTCTCTGCCAACTCCAACGCATCACGACCATTATTTACTGTCATAACATCATAACCCTTATTTTTCAAAAAAAGGATGTGGGGCTTTAAAAGGTCTATTTCATCGTCGGCCCATAATATAGTGTGAGCGTTTGTTGTCATAAGAGTTTTGGTTTTAAGGTGTATCTAATAATGGGTCATCTCCTTCAGAGCCCATAGGATATTCCGGAAGAGGAGTTTTCACCTTAGCAGGCGCAGGGGCTTTTGCCGGAGTTACAGGTTTGGCAGGAGAAGCTGTTTCAGGTGCTGCATTATTTGGTGTTTCAACCTTTTTCTCTTCGAGAGGCTTTGGCTCTTCCGATTGTTTCTCCGATTTAGTTTCAATAATCACAGGGGCAATCTGAGGTTGAACCACATTTGAAATATCTTCAACAGGGATTTCGCCAAATACCGTTCCCTCTTCAGCCGCTTCAACCGCTTGCTCGCCAATGTAATTAAAATATTCTTCAAACGAACGACCTTCCCTAATGAGTGTATCAAAATTTTTAGCACTGATAACAATAGGGCGCACTTGTTGTGGCAACTGCAACTTGGTATTTGCTTTCATCACTTTGCGATAGTGGCTCAACTCTTCCATATTGTCAAACCCTTTTATTATCAACATTCCAAGTTGACCAAAGTTCATCTGTTCAAGATCAAAATCTTTTACTACAAACGATGTGAAATTGTGGCGTGCAATATCAAACAACAGTTGATTGGCCGACACAGTATCTGTAGGATAAGTCAATATCAATAGTTGAGGTATATCTGTGCTGAGGTCAAATTCGACAGGTCCGGCATCGGCACCTGATTGAACAGAGTCGTTAGATAATCTTATATCCCACAACATTCCACGCATATTAGTTGCTCCACTTTCAAGTTTGCGACCTTGTGCCATCTGTTTCAAATAAGATGTCGCCAATGGTGTTATGTCGGTTTCGGGATAACGTTCAAGCAACTCCTTCAACGTTTCATTAAATTTCTCAGGCTCTTTCTCTGTAACATAGGCCAGCGCATGAATAAACATGAATTTAGGCATAATTTCACTCAATGGGAAATCACGCATCATTTCTTCATAAGCAGCATGAACTTTAGGATTGTCATTATTGAGATATGCCTCATAGGCTTCAGCATACATCTGCTCTTGACGAGAGTTCATCATTTTCAAGTTCTCGAAATAATCACGATCTTTCATCGCAACTCCATAGGGTGATTCAGGGAATTGCCCTATAATCATATTGCGATAACGCTCTGCAAGATTGATATCACCCTTGCGCATATACATTAAATACATATTGTAATACACATCAAGACGATATATATTATCGGGATATGTAACCAATAAATTCTCAAACTCTGTCGCTGCCGCAGCATAATCCTCAAGCTTATCTTTTAAAATAAGCCCCATATTAAACAATCCCTCTTGAATAACCTCATGAGCAATAGCTTTCTCTTCGGGAGTCTTAGGAATTTGTTTCAAATAATACTCAGGATAATGAGGATCCTCAGCACGTTTTGCCTTCTCTTGCTCCTCTTTTAGTTCTTTTTCTGTTTTTTCAGTACCTTCCTCAACAATTTCATCGGCAATATTTTCTTCATCCTCGCCTTGTGCCTCAAATTCAGCAATATCAAATGAAGCCTTATTTCTACGTCGCCAGTCATCTTCAAGTTTACGACTACCCCACCGCTTCTGGAAATCGGTTTTTCCTGCATTGCGTGTCGCTGAATTATAAAAATACCATGAGTCATCGGTATTCATGACATAGGTAGTGGGAGCATTACTGCTTTGAAGTCCTGTTCCTTGTGCTTGTTGTTCGGCAAGATATGCTTCACGTGCAGCATTCTCTTCCTCTTCTTTCTCTTTCTTCTTTAATTCCTCTATAATTTTATCAATCACAGCTCTTTGCTGTTCTTCGGGCAATTCCGACAATCGCAACAACGAGTCTTGCAAAGTTACATTTTGAGCATATACTGCCAATTCGTCAAGTACATCGCTACGACGCTTCAACACATCATAATCGGGATAATTTTCGGGTAATTGAGGAACTGCCTCAGCAAAACATGGCTGAGCAAGATCATATTTGTGCAAATCAAAATATAAATTACCCAAAGTAATTTGATTTATTGCTTTATCAATACCATTACGAGTACTCTTTTCTGCCGCAAGGATATAATTTTCAATAGCATGGATTGTGTCCTGCCGAGACAAATACAGGTTACCTATCGCATAATAAATCTGGTCAAGATATTCCTTATTGCGGTCATATCGAGTCATGCGTTTCAATGATTTCACCTCTTTTTCGATATCTTCACCACTATACACTTCACTTTGCTTGATGCGAGCATTGAATTTTGTGCGATAGGATGCACTATGCGCTCCACCGGCATCCTTAAAAGCCGCATAAGCTTCCTGTTTCATTCCAACAGATGCATACAACTGTCCCAATAAAAATTTCATGCGTGTCTTTTGGGGACCCTTTGCATATTTTATCGCATCGGCAAGATATGGGATTGCCTTTTCGTTGTTATTTCCCTTTATATAGTAATCGGCATAAACAAGATTATACAATCCTTTTAATGTGTTATTAGTGAGTTCTTCAGGCTTGATGCGTATAATTATATTTTCAGCTTCAAATTGCCAACCAAGCGTACAATAGCTTCTTGCCTGCCACAATTTTGCCTCGGTAACCGTTTGAGGTAACCATGTGAATAGCTTTGAGGTATAATAGAAAGTTGATGCAGCTCCAAGAAAATCGCCATTAAGATACTGACTGCGCCCCATCATCATCCACGCATTGTGCAAGAATGGATTATACTCCTCTCGCTTCATCCACTCTTTATATTTAGGATCTTTCCCTTTCCCCGATTTTTTCTTAGGTCGTTTCTTTATAGAATGTAGTTGTATCGCTTTTTGTGCCTTTTCTATCGAACGAGTAAAATCACCTTGCGGTTGAGGTGCTTTAGGATTATTATAAGCTTCTGACGGATGGATAAAAATCATTGAACTATAATCGTCCTCATAGTTTTTCTCCATCTCTTTTATCGTTTCTTTATAATGTTCATCTCCATTGAAATAAACATTATATCGTGTCGTAAACGCTTGGTAGAAACGAGACATAGCGGTGTTTTTCTTGGTACTGCACGATGTTAATGCAAATACCGAGAAAGCCACACAAAATATGAGATTAAAGCGTTTCAAAAAGTCGATAATTTATCTTTTTTATAACGAGATAATACTATGCTTTATTGCATTTGCGACATTCAAGCAGTTGCTTTACAAGTCGAGCTACAATATAAGTGGCAACCATCACTATTACTATGATTGCTGAACAAGGCACATCTATAATGGTTGTAAAAAACAATCCTGACAAACAGCACACCATAGATATGACAATAGACAACAGCATCATGCTTTTAAATTTGTAACAATAAATCTCTGCTATCATCTGAGGCAGAGAAAGCATTGACATCAGCAACATGAGTCCTACTAATCTTATGGTCAACACAATACAAACAGCAATTAATACCGTCATCGAATAGGAAATAAATTTGACCGGAAGATGCATCACTTGAGCAAAATCACGATCAAATGCACATGCTATAATTTTGCGGTAGAATAACGCAAAAAACAATATCAATACAATGGTATAAATCCCAAACGCCCACAAATCGGATGCTGTTATCGTTAAGATATTTCCAAACAAAAATGAGTTCAACTCCGGCACATATCCGGGAGTGAGAAATATAAACAGCACTCCTATTGCCATTCCTAAAGACCAAACGACTGCAATTGCCGAGTCTTCTCTGACTTTATACCGCGATGCCATCCACTCGACACCTACCGACGAAACAACAGCAAAAACCGACGCCATCAAAATAGGGTTAAATCCGAGGAAATACCCAAGTCCCAATCCCCCAAAACAAGCATGTGTTATGCCTCCCGATATTGCGACCAATCGACGCGTTACTATATATGAGCCGATAATTGCTGCCGATATCGAAATAATCACAATACCTATGATTGCATTTTGAAAAAATGTATATCCAAATAACTCTGTCATCTCATTTATTTGTTTCTACTGCTTGACGCGCTTCAGCTACTATCATCAACAATTCCTCTCTCACAATGGCAGGAAGCTCAATCCCTCTCAATTGAATACTACGCCCCCAACCTGCGATATCTTGTGGCAATAGTGTGAGTAATACATCTCGAAATTGTTCTATTTCATCATTATTATAGTCATTGGTCCCACGCCCTTTATATTCATCCAATTCCTCGTCATCATAATATACAATTTCTTCGCTTACCGATGCCAATAAAGAGTCTTTCTCACATGTAATGTGCATTCCACAACACACTTCGGAATCGACCTGCTCAATTTGCTCCGTTTCAGGCTCACGAGACAATGAGCGACGATGCAATAGATATAATATCGTCCCCACTATCACTAATGCCGAGAGAATTATTAATACAGCCCCCATTTTATTCGGCACCAATCTCTTGAAATCTAAAACCGGCATCTTGAAGATGTCGCCAATAGTCAGGATAGGACTTTGAGACAACCTCAATGTTGTTTATGATAATCCCCGGCACAAACAATGCCACAGGAGCAAATGCCATTGCCATGCGATGATCTTCATAGGTGTCAATCTCCGGAAATTCGTAAACCGGTCGACGTGTTCCATCCCATATCAACTCGCAATCACGTTCTATAGTCAACATCACTCCTAATTTCAACATCTCTACTCGCAATGCCTCAAGACGATCGGTTTCTTTTATCTTGAGTGTTGATAATCCTGTTATGTGAAATGGAACTCCAAGCATACAGCTTGTAACAACTATTGTTTGAGCCAAATCGGGTTGATCGCTAAGATCTATTTTCAATCGTGGGGATAAATCAGGAGATGGCTCAAGCTCTACTTTCTCATTTTCAAAATGAGTATTTATCCCTAAATCCTCAAAATATTTTGATATCTTGCTGTCTCCTTGAACACTTTGCCGATATAATCCTTGCAACGAAACATCGCCCGATGAAAGAGCCGCAATTTCATACCAGTATGATGCAGCACTCCAATCGGCTTCAACATCAAATTCAATAGGAGTGTATTTTTGTGGATTTATTATAATCTCATTGCCAACGAAATCACTTTCAACACCCCATTGACGCATCATAGACAACGTCATTAGAATATAGGGACGAGATATAATATCACCCTCAAGCGTCAGTTTCAATCCCTTTTCCATCGTTGGCGCAACCATCAGCAAAGCTGAAATATATTGAGAACTCACAGATGCCGATAATGTAATATCCCCTCCTTGCAACTTCCTACCTAAAATGCGTAATGGGGGAAAACCTTCTTCGCCAACATATTCTATTTCAGCTCCACAAGCACGCAATGCATCCACAAGCACAGCAATGGGACGATGACGCATGCGCTCAGTTCCATCAATAGTAATCACACAACCGGGTTGAGACGAATAATACGCCGTCAAAAAACGCATCGCCGTCCCTGCAGCTCCAATATATATATTACAATCACCTGAAGATAACGCCGCTACCATAACATCGGTATCATCACATTTAGCCACATGTCTTAACGGCAATGAGCCATGTGTCAACGCATTAATTACCAATGCTCGGTTACTGATACTCTTGGATAACGGAAGCGACACTTGTGCTTCAAGCATCTCTTCGGGTGGAAATACTCTGCAATTCATGAATTATTGATTATTGATAGCTTTAGCAAGTTTTTCAAGAGCCGTTACAAGAACAGATTTAGGACAACCCACATTCAATCGCATAAATCCGGCTCCTTCCTTGCCAAACATTGTTCCATCATTCAAAGCCAACCCTGCTTTATTAACAAACAAATCGACAAGTTCGTTCTGCGACAACCCCAATGCGCGACAATCAAGCCACACTAAAAACGAAGCCTGCGGACGCATTGGCTTAACTCCAGGTATATTTTTCAAACAAAAATCTTCTACAAGTTCAATGTTTTTCTCTATATATGCTGTCGCTTCTTTCAACCACTTGGCTCCATGTGTATATGCTGCCTCAGTTGCAATTGTCGCTACAAATGTTGAAGAATTAAATTCATTTGACGATAACCACTTATAAAATGGCTCACGTAGTTCGGGATTTTTCACTACATACCACGAACTGACCAATCCCGGAATATTAAATGTTTTTGACGGAGCTCCGAGAGTGATACTAACAGCTGCCGCATCATCACTAACCGTTGCAAACGAATAGTGCTTTTTACCATACAGCATTAAATCGCCATGAATTTCATCTGACACTACCTTTACTCCATATTGACGGCACAATGATGCCAATCGCTTCAAGGTTTCAACGCTCCATTGAACACCAGCAGGATTATGAGGATTACACAAAATCATCATACGAGGATTTTCGGTCTTCATCAAATGTTCAAGATGCTGAAAATCCATTTCATAATCCACATCGGTCATCTTCAAAGGATTATTCAGAACAATGCGTTCATTGCCCTCTATAACCATTTTAAATGGGTGATATACAGGTGGTTGAATTATAATCTTATCACCCTTCTGAGTAAAATAATTTACAGCATAAGAGATTCCTCTCACTACTCCCGGAACAAACGTCAATTCCTCTTGTGCAACATCAAAGTCATGACGATTTCTCAACCAGTCAAGTATCGATTGCCAATATTGTGGAGATGGACAAGAATACCCATATATAGGGTGATTCATTCTATCTTTCAATGCATCAATTATTTCAGGACACACCGCGAAATCCATATCGGCAATCCACATTGATGTCAAATCAGTTCTACCAAACATCGCCTCTAAGCGGTCTATTTTCATTGCTCGGCTACCACGTCGATCTATTATTTGGTCAAAATTATAATTACTCATTGAACTTAAGGTTAATTGCAGATTAAAAACATCTGATGATTTTATAATTATCTTGCAAAAGTAATACATTTTTTGCGATTGTTTCGATGTTTTTTGCTATGTTTGTATTTTATAACTTGCCTAAAAAGGCATCAATAATTAAACTTTTGTTTAGATACTGACAATTACACTCGCTATGAAGCAGAGAAAATATACCCCCGAAGAGGAAGAACGAATGGAAGAAGAGGCATTTCAAGATGTCTTAACCGGATACCTTAACAGCAACCACCGCAAAAAGGTGGAGATAATTGAACGAGCCTATAAATTTGCCAAAGAAGCACATAAAGGCATCAGACGTCGTTCGGGCGAGCCTTATATTCTGCACCCCATTGCCGTTGCCAAAATCGCAAGCCAAGAGATAGGACTCGGCTCTACCTCAATCTGTGCCGCTTTGCTTCACGATGTTGTTGAAGATACAGATTATACCGTTGAAGATATTGAACAACATTTTGGCAAGAAAATCGCTCAGATAGTTGCCGGACTCACAAAAATATCAGGAGGTATTTTTGGAGATAAAGCATCGGCTCAGGCTGAAAACTTCCGCAAATTGTTGCTTACAATGTCGGAAGACATACGCGTTGTACTCATCAAGATGGCCGACCGCCTTCACAACATGCGCACACTTGGCTCAATGGCTCCAAATAAGCAATATAAAATTGCAGGGGAAACGCTCTACATCTACGCTCCACTTGCACATCGATTGGGTTTGTTTGCGATAAAAACCGAATTGGAAGATTTGAGTTTCAAATATGAACATCCGGCAGCTTATCAACGCATAAGTGAAAAGATTAAAGAATCATCTGAAAAACGCACTGCCATATATAGCGAATTCTCGGCTCCAATAAAAGAACGTCTTCAACAAATGGGGTTGAAATATGAAGCGAAAGCCCGAATGAAATCGGTGTACTCCATTTGGAACAAAATGGAATCCAAGCACATCCCTTTTGAAGAGGTATATGACATTTATGCAATGCGCATAATCTTTGATTGCGAAGATCAATCCCAAGAAAAAACAATCTGTTGGAATATATATGCTGCAATAACCGACCTTTACAGATTACACCCCGACCGCACACGAGATTGGATTAGCATTCCGAAAGCCAACGGATATCAAGCTCTACACCTCACAGTGATGGGACCTGATGGAAATTGGATTGAGGTACAAATTCGCAGTCATCGCATGGACGATATTGCTGAGAAAGGATTTGCCGCCCATTGGAAATACAAGATTGGAGAGGGTGATGAAGAATCGGAACTCAATGTGTGGCTAAAAACCATAAAAGATATTCTTGATGAGCCAAATCCCAGCGCAATAGATTTCCTTGATACTCTCAAATTAAATCTCTTTGCATCAGAAATCGTTATTTTTACTCCAAAAGGGGAATTAATAACACTTCCTACAGGCTCAACCGTTCTTGATGTTGCATTTGAATTGCACTCTCAATTAGGAGTACATTGCATTGCCGGTAAAGTTAATCACAAACTTGTACCTCTCTCGCATAAACTCAAAAGTGGAGACCAAGTAGAAGTTCTTACCTCTCAATCTCAAAAACCTCAAGCCGAATGGATTAATTTTCTTAATACGGCAAAGGCAAAAACCCGTTTAAGGGCTGCTCTCCGCAAAGCACAGCATCCTATAATCGAAAAAGGTAAGGAGATATATGAAAACTTTTTAACAAAACACTCGATTTCGTCAACAAACGAGGTTACCACTAAGATACTCGGTCAACTCAAGCTACCAAATAAAGAGGAACTATTTTTACACTTGGGCGAAGGCGATGTCGTTCTTGACGACAACTTGATAAAAGAATTAAAACAATCATCGCCATCAATACTCACCAAGATATTCCGCATAGGAGGAAATAAAAACAAAGAGAAAGAAGATAATTCTGAAGAAAAAGCACCCCGTCCCAAAATCAACAAGAAAGAGACCTATGTGCTACATTATGATGAACATGGCGGAGCCAATTTCTCAATAGCCGATTGTTGTCGTCCTATTCCCGGCGATGATGTATTAGGATTTGTTGATGAAAACAATGAAGTAACAATTCATGCGTTAGATTGTCCTCGTGCTCAATCACTCAAAGCAAGCTACGGGCCAAATATCGTATCAACCAAGTGGGATAAGATTAATGGCACATTCCTCGCTCATATTCACATTGAAGGCATAGACCGAATGGGCATCCTTCACGAACTCATCCATATGATTTCTTCTCATCTCGCTCTCAATATTCGCCGACTTGACATTGAAGCAGAGAAAGAAGTATTCTATTGCGATTTAACAGTTTTGGTCGAAGACAAAAAAGTCGTTAATGACCTTTGCTCAAAAGTCAAGAAAATAAATGGTGTCAAACAAGCCAATCGCATATATTAATTGTTTTC
>CAZCEB010000033.1:0-11238 GCA_964497305.1 uncultured Muribaculaceae bacterium
CTGACACATCTGTAACATATAATGGTACTCCTATAATTTTTCCTAATACGTCTTGAGCCTCTTTTTCGTTCTTGTATTTACCCGAAACGACATTAAATGTTACACTCCTATATACAGTTTTTAATTCCCAATAATCTTCAGGAACAAAATTTACTATTTCATGTTGCCTCTGTACTATCAATGCTAATGTTGGTGTTTGGACTCGTCCTATTGATAAGACATTACCTGACGATGAATATTTCAGAGAATATAAACGAGTTGCGTTCATCCCTAATATCCAATCTCCTATCGCTCTCGATAGACCGGCATAATACAAATTATCAAAATCTTTTTGAGGTTTTAATGCTTCAAATCCATCTTTTATTGATTCATCGGTCAATGAAGATATCCACAAACGCTGTACAGGACATTTACATTCTGCCTTTTGCATTACCCAACGTTGTATCAATTCTCCTTCTTGTCCGGCATCACCACAATTTATCACCTCTGACGCCTCTGAGATAAGATTTTTAATAACATTAAACTGCCGAACAATACTTTCTTGATTTATCAATTTAATACCGAATTTCTGAGGTAACATTGGCAATGCGCCTAAAGACCAACGCTTCCATAAATCAGTATAATCAGCTGGTTCCTTCAGCGTACATAAATGGCCAAATGTCCACGTTACCTTATACTCTCCCCCTTCATAATATCCATCACGTTTGACATTTGCTCCTAATATAGAAGCAATATCTTTAGCAACACTTGGTTTTTCTGTTATACAAAGTTTCACAACAACAAAAATAATTACAAACCTTTAGCCTTTGCTTCATTCCAAAGTTCATCCATTTCAGCTAGCGCCATTTCATTCAACTTACGCCCTGACTCTTTTGCTTTACATTCAATATAGTTGAAACGTGCTATAAATTTTTTATTTGTCTTTTCAAGAGCATTTTCAGGATTTATTTTATACAATCGAGCAACATTAATAATACTGAACAACAAATCGCCCATTTCAGTCTCCATTTTTTCTATATCATTTTTACCTACTTCCCTCTGAAATTCCTCGGCTTCTTCCATTAGTTTATCCCACGCCCCATTAACATCATCCCAATCAAAACCCACATTTGCCGCCTTCTCCTGAATCCGGTCAGCCTTTATCATTGCAGGGAGAGCCGATGGGACTCCTGCAAGAACTGTTTTATTTCCCCCTTTTTCTTTAAGCTTAATTTGTTCCCAGTTTTGTTCCACTTCATGAGCGTCATTAACTTCTATCGAGCCAAATATATGTGGATGACGAAATATTAGTTTTGTATTCAACGCCTCAGCAACATCCGCTATATCAAACGCATTCTTCTCTTCTCCTATCTTTGAATAAAAAAGAACATGGAGCATAACATCTCCAAGTTCTTTTTTTATATTTTCATCATCATTATTTATTAAAGCATCACATAATTCATACACCTCTTCTATCGTATTTGGGCGCAAACTTTCATTAGTCTGCTTTTTATCCCAAGGACATTTTTCTCTCAATATATCGAGAGTATCAATTATCTTCCCTAATGCTTCTATTTTTTCTTGACGAGAATGTAACATAAATATTATTTGGTTTTATACCCTTCTACACCTTTTAACAACCAGTTTTTAAAGTCTTCTACATTTTCATCCGCATCATATGAACGATATGGAGAAATTGCATTACCTGCATTATCTAATACAATATAATATGGTTGCGTACTTGCTCCAAACTTATGACGTTGCAAATATGCCCATTTCTCTCCTATAGTTTCAATCAAGACATCCTTTCCATCTTCACTCACTTTATAAGGATCAGATAACTCGGTTTTATCATCGGTAACAAGTTTGATTAACACATAATTATCCTCAATAACATTTCTGACCTGGTCTGTATCAAATACTGCACTTTCCATTTTGCGACAATTTACACAGCCATAACCGGTAAAATCCATTAACACAGGCATATTATGTTCTTGAGCATACCTCATACCCTCCTCATAATCATCAAATTCCTTAAATCCTCCACCATACAGATTAAAATCTTGGGTTTTCAATGGAGGGACAAATGCACTAACACTTTTTAATGGAGCCCCCCACAATCCGGGGATTAAATAAATTGCAAAACTTAATGATGCAAGCGCAAGGAAGAAACGAGGAATTGATACATATTCAAGATCTGAATCATGAGAAAATTTAAGTTTCCCAAGCAAATACATTCCAAGTAGTGCAAATATCACGATCCACAATACGAGGAATACTTCTCTATCTAAGATACCCCATCCCTCACATAAATCTGCAACAGAAAGGAATTTTAACGCAAGTGCAAGTTCTAAAAAACCAAGAACAACTTTTACAGAATTAAGCCAACCGCCGGAACGTGGCAATTCTTTCAACATAGAAGGAAAGATTGCAAATAACGTAAATGGAATTGCAAGAGCGATAGCAAATCCGGTCATACCAATAGCCGGTCCGGTTAAATTTCCTATTGAAGCGGCTTCTACCAATAATGTTCCAATCAATGGACCAGTACATGAGAATGACACTAAAGCAAGAGTAAATGCCATAAAGAAAATACTCAATAATCCGGTTGTTTTTTCTGCTTTATTGTCGATTGCATTAGACCATTTTGATGGTAATTTTATATCAAATGCGCCTAAAAAAGAAATTCCAAAAACAACCAAAAGCGCAAAGAAAATAAGATTAAAAATAGCATTAGTAGCTAATTCATTTAGCTTTCCTGCTCCAAATATAATAGTAATAGCTAACCCCAATACTAAATAAATAATAATAATGCTAATTCCATAAGTTACTGCATCTCTAATAGATTTTGCTTTAGAATCATTTTTCTTCAAGAAGAAACTAACAGTCATTGGGATTAACGGCCACACACATGGAGTGATTAACGCAGCGAGACCTCCCAAAAATCCCCACAAAAATATCTCCCACCATGGAGCATCTGCAGTTGATTGAGGAGCAGATTCTTCTGATTCAGGAACTACGACCGGAGTCCACCAAGAATCTGTATTTAGAGAACCCTTTTCATTATGTTCCACAACAGCGACGACTTCTGTTTTTTCGTTTTCAATACCCTTTGTAAATTCAAATAATTCTTTAGAAGGTGGAATACAACTTTCATTATTACAACCCTGAAAACTGATTTTTCCTATGATATTATAACCATCTTTTCCTATCAATTTAAATTTCTGAACAAGAGAAACATTAGACGCCCACCATTCAAGAGGTAATTGAAAGACATTGTCAAAGGTTTCTGTTGCAGGAACTGATGGGATAATTTCTCCAATCAACTCAACTCCTTCAAGTTTGTCAAAAGTGATTTTTGTTGGATTTGGTCCTCCTTCAGGCAATGTCAATGCATAAAGATGCCAACCATCTTCAATCTCAGCATCAAACTTAATTTCACCTTCATCATCTGAAATCATTTCCAAAGATGTAGTCCATGTAATGGGAGTTTGTAACTGTGCCGTTGCTACACAAGTAAAAGCAACTAAGCTCATTAGAAAACAAAAAATACGTTGCATATCAATTATTGTTATATTTCTTTATTAATTCCCTGCAAAGTTAGCACATGCTGAGAAAAAAAAATAGTTTTATAATTTTTTTAACAGGAAATATCACAAGACAACAACCATAACGATGTCTAATCGAAAAAAAATCGTTATCTTTGCAAATAATTTTCTTTTAATCAATTTAATGGCAACAAATAAAGTACTATACATTTCGCAAGAAATTACGCCTTATTTACCCAAAACACCAATGTCGGTATTAGGGCAAAAACTTCCTCAAAGTATTCAAGAAAAAGGTTATGAAGTGCGCACATTTATGCCCAAATATGGTTGTATAAATGAACGTCGCAATCAATTACATGAAGTCATTCGTTTATCAGGAATGAACTTAATTATTGATGACACAGATCATCCTCTAATCATTAAAGTTGCAACACTTCAACCGGCAAGAATGCAAGTTTACTTTATCGATAATGAAGATTATTTCTTGCATCATAGTAGCGAAGAAAAGGAGCTTGAAATAAAAAAATATCCTGAAGAAAATGATGAACGTATCATGTTTTATGTTCGTGGCGTTGTTGAAACAGTAAAAAAACTACGATGGGAACCAACAATAGTACATTGTTCAGGGTGGATTTCAGCATTAGCCCCAATGTATCTAAAACGCATTTATAATGAAGATCCGTCTTTCCGTTCTTCTAAGGTTATATATGCCGTACACGATGAGAATTTTGACGGCACATTAAATCCTCGATTACAAGAAAAGCTAAAAATGGATGGATTTAGCGATGAAGATATTAAAACAATTGCGAATAATCCTGTTGACTGCCTTGCATTAAACAAATTAGCTATTGACTATGCCGATGCTATTGTACAAGCATCACCTGAGATATCATCGGAATTAGTGGAATACATCAAAGCTTCAGGTAAACCATTCCTGCCATTCCCCGGTGAGGAAAATTATGTTGACGCCTACACTGATTTTTACGCATCACTATAACCCTCGTTTAATAATATCCGATTAAATTATGAGATTTTCTAAAATACTATTAAGTAGCTTGTTAATAATCTCACTCGTTTCGTGCGAAGAAACAACAACTATTGGAAGTTCTATAATAGAAGATGAAATTGAGATAGTAATGGACTCTTCTTATATTGTTACAGGCAAATCAATAGAAAATAATCGTGTACAATCTCGCTCACTAACTCAGTTACTCGGAATTATTGAAGCAAAAGAATACGGATATCTAAAATCTGATATTGTTACTCAATTAATGCCCGCAGGTAAAATTGACACAACAGGTGTTACTGAAAATGATATTGATTCTCTTAAATTAAAGCTTTATATACCTATGGGTGGCTATACCGGAGACTCAATTGTTCCTATGGGCGTTAATGTATATAGATTAAAGCAAAATTCTTCGTTACCAAGTCCTATTTATAGTGATTTTGACCCTACTGATTACTATGACAATAAAGACTTAATTGGATCTACCATATATTCCGCAAATGCATTAGGTTTATCTGATTCAATCGCTGACCTCACCCATCGATTTATTGAAGTTAAGTTGCCAATTTCTTTAGGTCGCGAATTTTTTACGAAATATAAAGAAAACCCCGGCATTTTCTCTAATCCAATTGAGTTTGCCAAATGGTTTCCGGGCATGTATATTTCAAACACATTTGGCAGTGGTCGTATTATGAAAATTAGTGCCGCGGAAATTAAAATGTACTATCGCAAGACAGTAAAAATAGAAGATACAAATAGAGATACAACTTATTATAAAGAAGGGAACTATTTTGCAATAACTCCTGAAATTATATCAAACAACAATATAACACTTGCCATGTCTGACAATTTAAAAGAACTGTCAGAGACCAACGCTATAATCGTAGCACCGGCAGGAATGGACGTACAAATAACATTCCCAGCGAGAGAAATCATCGAGAAATACAACAATAATAAGGGAAATATTTCTGTAATTAATGCTCTTTCATTTGAAATTCCTGCTGAAGAAATAACTAACCCCAATGGAATAACACCTCCACCTTATTTATTGTTAGTCCAATCAAGCAAAAAAGACAAATTCTTCGAAAATGGAGATATTACCGATGATAAAACATCTTTCTATGCAGCATATAATTCAATCACTAATAAATATGTGTTCTCAGAAATGAGACAATATTTGATTGATTTATTAAAGAACGAGACTATCACTGATGAGGACATCACATTTACACTTACACCTGTAAGTCTATCAACTGAAAGCTCATCTTCAAGCTATTACTACTCTTCAACAACCTATATTAATGATATAACCCCCTATGTTGAAGCTCCGGCAATGGTAAAACTTAATCTTGATGATGCTAAAATTAAATTTACATATAGTAAACAGACAATATCTAATTAACTCTTAATTGCGAATATCAGCCGCAATAGCTCAGTTGGTTAGAGCGTTTCATTCGTAACGAAAAGGTCGCGGGTTCGACTCCCGCTCGCGGCTCAAAAAGGCAGTTAGAATACTGCCTTTTTTATAAAAGAATATTTTTGATATGGCAAGCTATCTTCAAATAGAAAATCTCACAAAAAGTTATGGCGACAGAGTCCTATTTGCCGATATAACTTTTGGTGTAAACGAGGGTGATAAAATAGGCATAATCGCTAAAAATGGGACAGGGAAAAGTACTCTTCTAAATATTATTAGCGGTAAAGAGAGTCCTGACAGCGGAAAAATCACTTTTAGAAATGACTTACGTGTAAGTATTCTCGAACAAATGCCCAACTTTGCCGATAGCGTAACAGTTATAGATGCTTGTATGCATGATGATAGTAAAATGGCTCAAACTATCAGTAAATATGAACAAGCCCTATCATCAGGAGATAGTAACAATATTAATAAGGCTATTCAATTGATGGATGCCGCTGGAGCATGGGATTATGAAGACCGTTTAAAGCAGTTGCTAACCCAGCTAAAAATCTTTGATCTAAATACTCCCATTGCAAAAATGTCTGGTGGTCAACGCAAGCGAGTAGCTCTTGCTCGTGTCATTCTTGAAGATCCTGAGTTAATAATCCTTGACGAGCCTACAAACCACCTTGACATTGAAATCATAGAATGGCTTGAAGAATACTTAAAACGTTCACGCGTTACCCTTCTAATGGTTACTCATGACAGATATTTTCTCGATCGAGTCTGCAACAAAATCATTGAAATAGACAATCAGCAGATTTATAGTTATGATGGCAACTATGATTCCTATCTTAGACGACGTCGTGAGCGCATTGATGCTATGACTGCAGAACTTGCCAAAGTAAAAAACACTTTGCGACGTGAACAAGAATGGATGAGTCGCCAGCCACAGGCTCGTGCAGGCAAAGCAAAATATCGCATCGATGCATTTTATGATTTGAAAGATCGTTCTCGTATTTATCTGAAAGAAGAAAATGTCTCGCTTGACGTAAAATCGTCATATATTGGCTCTAAAATTTTTGAAGCCTCAGGAATTTACAAACGCTTCGGGGATAAAGTCATTCTTGAAGATTTCACCTATACATTTGCTCGATATGAAAAGCTTGGCATAATTGGAAGTAATGGAGCAGGAAAATCTACATTCATAAAGTTGCTACAAGGAATCATTCCCACAGATAACGGAGAATGGAACGTAGGTGAAACCGTAAAATTTGGTTACTACAGCCAAGATGGTATTGCATTTGATGAAAATAAACGTGTCATTGATGCTATTACTGAAATTGCAGAAGATGTTGTAATAAACGGAGACCGACACTACTCCCCCATGCAATTTTTACAACACTTTCTATTCTCCCCTGCCGACCAACAGAAATACATCCACACACTTAGCGGTGGTGAACGCTGTCGCTTGCACCTTGCATCGGTGTTGATGCAATCACCTAATTTCCTTATTCTCGACGAACCGACAAATGATCTTGATATTGTTACACTTGGAATACTCGAAGACTACCTATGCTCATTCAAAGGGTGTGCCATTATAATATCCCACGACCGATATTTCCTTGATAATATCGTAGATCACCTGTTTGTATTTGAAGGGAATGGTCAAATCAAAGATTTCCCCGGGAACTATAGCGATTATCGTTCGTGGGCGGCAGAAAGATCAAAAATGCAATCAAACGAAAGCACTAAAGGAGCCTCAACTGCCACAAACGAAAAGCCTCGCACTGATCGCCCGGCAAAATTAACTTATAAAGAGAAAAAAGAACTTGAACAGCTTACTGCCGACTTGGAATTGCTTAATGCAGAGAAAGACTCTCTTGATACTTTGTTCAACAGCGGAAACGAAATACCTGACATCAATGAAAAGTCAGCTCGCTACAATGAACTGAAAGAGCTAATTGATGAAAAAGAGTTTCGATGGCTCGAACTTTCCGAAAAAGAGTAAATTTCTATATTAACGTGAATTCAATTACTTATAATTCTTCGAATTCACGTTAATATATCTACCTCATTGTGATACGATACGATAGTTACTAAAACTCAAGGTCCCAACTTTGGAAAGTCAAGACCTTGTTTTAAGCTTTACAATAATGTTACTTACAATGAGAGGATGTTTCTTTTTAAGTACACCCTTGGTAATTTAGTGCAATATTACTTTATTGGTATATTCTCCAATTTTTACTACATATATACCTTTATTTAATGGTATATTTTCCAAATCAGTTGATACTGTTTTTTGTAATAATACTCTTCCTGAAATATCACATACCAATATTTCAAACCCATTAGCATTTGTAATTTCAATTCCATTAGCATTCAAATCACATCCAAAATTTGAAGATTTAATATCATTAACACTCGCAGCCTCTACACTAAATGAACCGGTATACTTAGATAGCAATTCACTATTCTCTGCATCAACCTGTGATTTTACAATTAATTCATAAAAATATGTGCCTCCATCAAGGTCGCAAAAAGAAATAGATATATTATTTGACATAAATACAATGTTTCCATTGTTATCGTATTCCTGAGTTGCGACTAATTGTGTCATTTCAGCATCGGAGTATAGATTTACAATGTATCCTGTCGCTTCACTTTCAGAAGCAAAACTTAGTGTCACTTCGCTTGGTTTAGATGTCGAAATTTCGACATTATTCTCGTTTATAATGGGTATAAACTCCGCAACTATATTACAAGACAATGCTGCAATGAAAGAGAAAGACGGCTCCTCGCAAAGAGTTATTCCATTTTGAACCCAAGCGTTAAATTGATATCCTTGAGTAGGAGTCGCCTTTAACGTTATAGTTTCCCCAACAGTTATAATTGACGGAACAGATAACTCGCCGGCTTTAGATATGTTTTTTGTTACATTCAATAATGCTGTAGCATTTTCAATTATAGATAGATTATTCCATGATGTCGCATTCTTATATGCTTCTGCAGCCCCTGAAGGTACATATACTTTGATATCGCTAAATGCCGGAGTATAACCATAGCCAAAAACATCCCAACTACCACATATAGGAGCTGTCTTATTTAGTGAGACTATTTCTGTAAGATTTTGACATTCTCTAAATGCACCACCGGAAATTGAATCAATCGATTCCGGAATAACAATTGATTTAAGTGCCAGGCAACTCTCAAATGCTTCCATGTCAATTAATGACACGCTATTAGGAATCATAATATTTTTGAGCGATGAACAATTGCTAAAAGCCTTATATGGAATAGTTGAAACTAATGCAGATATCCCTATTGATTCGAGTTTTGAGCAATAATAAAAAGCTTGGTTCTCAAGAGTAGCCACACTTTCAGGAATTTGATATACTCTTCCCTCTTTTGCCGCAGGATATTGAACAAGAGTAGTCAAATCTTTAGTATACAGAATGCCGTCGAGCGAAGTGTAAGCAGGGTTTTCAGGCGAAACCTCTATTGAATTTAGTTGTGGACAATCAAATGCCCCACAGATTCGACCTGTAACGCCAGAGCCTATTTTTATTGTCTCAATATTGCTTCCGAAAATTACACCGCCATCAAGAGAAATCACATTATCGGGTATTTCAATCGATGTAACAACACCACAATTACTAAAGATGCCATGACGTAACCTCTCCACATTTTCACCTATATTAATATATTTTATTGTTGGACAATCTAAATATACAACACTACCCCCTGTTCCATAAGCGTTAACATGACAATCTGTCGCATCATAATTAATCGTTTCAAGATTAGGACAATTTGAAAATGCCAGACTTCCTATTGTCATTACATTTTTGTGTATTGTTATCGAAGTTAAAATCGAGCCGTAAAAAGCCATGGAATTAATCGCTGTTACTGCATTGGGGATAATATAGTTACCCGGTTTCCCTGCGGGATAGCATATAATTATCGTGTTGTCTTTTGTTGTTAATACTCCATCGATTGATGCAAAAGTACTGTTGCTATTGCTCACATTAAGTTTTGTAAGCTGTGTACAACCTCTAAACTCGTTATATAGAGATATATCGGTTACACTATTAGGAATTGTTATTGATGTTAACTTTTTACAATTCTCAAAGGCTGTCTCATATTGGATACCAAACATTCCCCCATCATATTTATTGCCAATTGTCACAACTCCGTCGGGAATGGTATAAACACCTTTTTTCCCTTTGGGACAATACATAACGGCTGTTAAATCTTTATTAAACACAACTCCTTCAACCGAACAATATGTTTCATGGTTTTCATTCACATTAATTGCTTCCAAATTCTCACAAGTGGCGAATTTCGAGAAAAATTTACTAGTGATAGAGGCTGGGATAGATACAGAATATAACTCATCGCAGTCATTAAATGCATTATCATCAATTGATGTAACTGCCAACCTCATGTCCTCATACTCAATCGCATCAGGTATCACAATATCTCCGGCATAACCGCCATCATTTTTTGTTACAGCAACTTCAGATGTTGATTTTTTGAAATAAACAATGCCATCAACCTCCATCATACTTGGAAGCAAATCTGCAGTATTTATCGAAATGGTTGAATTATTAAGATTAATGGTTATTCTCATTTTTCCTCCAGGAAAATCAGATATAGACCAAGAACCTTTCCCCTTCATTATCGCTCCTGAATATATGTCATTTGTTAATGATACAGTTATAGGACTATCCTCAGATTGGGATCCATAAGAGGCACCCCCATCCCAACCAGTCAATTCCTTATAAAACCTAAAAAATAATGTTCCAGATGGCATTTCAAACACATTTTCATAGATATTGCTACCAGATGTTGTCTCGAACAAAGTCCAATCTTCTAATAATGGCGCGTTTTCAGTTGTTGGAGATGGCCAATTATTCACATTTCCTATTAGATAAAAAGATGATTGAGCGCTTGCCAAACAAAATGACACGAGTGAAATCGCGAATAAGATTCCCCTCATAAATGTTCTTGATTTCTTTTGCATAAAAATATTTCTTTGAGTTATAAATAATATGCAAAAGTAATAAATAAATTTACCCCCCGTTTAACAGAAATTAACGATTGATGATTTGGTCTGTATTATCTAAATAAGTTCACAGATAGAAGCCCTTAGGTTGACTTTTTACAGAATAATTTTATAACATCTATAATTATTAATTGACACTAATATATTTATTCCACATCTACAATAAGGTTATTGCTTTTCCCAATAAATCAACCATTAACCTTGAGCGTGTTATTGATAATCAGCTAACTCTTTGGGGATT
>CAZCEB010000034.1:0-11006 GCA_964497305.1 uncultured Muribaculaceae bacterium
AATGTTCATTCCCATACCCGTCATATACACACACAGCATACCAATATCCCGATTGTTTTTCGGTGGGTAATGAATAAGATGCATCGTAGGTTACACCTTGAAGATATTCCCCTGATAAACCATCATCGGTCATTGCCAATTCTTTAGTGATTGTGCGAGGAATGGCATATACAGTATAACGAATTGTTTTTAACCCATCTTTGACTGCTGTCCATGATAAAGTGCCATTGTTGTTTGTGAGATTGTTTACTGCACTATATGTAGTGGCTGTTTTCCAGTCAACGACAGGAACAAGAGATTTTGACGGGAAACAATTTTCAGCAACATAGTTCCCATGAGCGGCATATGAGCCTGTAAAATATTGAATGCTGTAGAAATTAGAGCCAAACGCTTTTACTCCATTTGCTGCTGCATAGGTGCGAGATTGTTTTACATTCTCAACATGTTCGTCCCAATGAACTTGAGTGTTGCCGAGATCCGGTTGATACCCCATTGCTTGAGCAAGGTCATATATATTAATGCTAATGTTACAATGACAATTTTTGAAATGAGCGGCAAGACTATACCACCAATTTGAAATTTTGCCAAATGGCGCCATTGAGTGAGCATTGTGCCAATAAATCTGGGGAGAAACAAAGTCAACGATGTGTTTGTTCATCCATGACAAAGGATCGGAATATAAAGACGTGTATTGTGTATCATATCCACCCGGCCAAATTGATAGACCATATTTGCTTGCCGATGCTCCGGCAGTTCCGGGAGGAGCAATTCCGAAGCGGAGTTCCGGACGCACTTCTTGTACCATATTATACACATCGGTAACCATTTTGTCAACATTTTCACGACGCCAATCGGCTATGGATAGACTTGTGCCGCTATTTTTCCATAATTGATAGTCGGGCGCCGTAGAGTCTTCGGCAGTTCCACCGGTGGGGTAGAAGTAATCGTCAAAAATCATACCCTCAACACTATAATTAGTGATGATTTCTCGGCACACCTTTACAATGTGGGCACGAGTTTCATCAAGACCGGGATTTAATACGGTAAAAGTGCCATTGGTCATGAGCCATCCGGCATTTTTTACTTGTGTATCAAAATCAGTATTCCATGTGCTTGTTGTGCCTGTACTTGACCATCTATAGGGATTTACCCACGCATATACTTCAATACCACGTTTATGACATTCTTCAACCATAAAAGCCAATGGATCCCACCCGGGATTGGTGCCACGAGAGCCTGTCAGATATGATGACCATGGCTCATAACTTGATTTATACATTGCATCACACATGCTTCGCACTTGAAAACATATTGTGGTCAAATTCATTTCTTCCATTCTCTCAATGTATGACAATAAATCGGCTTTTTGAGAGGCAATGATTGATGCAGATATTCCTTTTTGCTTGGGCCAGTCAATGTTAGCAACCGTTGCAATCCATGCCGAACGGAATTCACGTTTAATGGTTTCGGCATTAATGAAATTTGGAACTAACGACAATAAAAAAATAAGAGGAAGAATGGTTTTTAGATGACGCATAATCTATAAATCTGTAGTTTTTATGGTATTTCAAGAATTAAATAGTCAATAATTCCACAAAGATAGTTATAATCGATTAATCTCGGTATAAATAGATATAAAAATATCCGCCACATATTTAATATATGGCGGACCAAACAGCTATTGATTTTTTTATTTTTATTCCTCGATTAGCTCGAAGTCGCTTTTGCCTACTCCACACAATGGACATGTCCAATCATCAGGTATATCTTCAAACATTGTTCCGGGAGCTATACCACTATCAGGATCACCAACTTCAGGATCATAAACCCAATCACATACTGTGCAACGATATTTTTTCATAATTCAAATATTTTTTTAGTTATTAATAAATTCATTTCTTTGCAACAAAGGTATATCAAATGAAGATTTGCTCCAACTGAAATTATCTATCCATTAATAGATAAAAATTATAGACACTATTCATCATCTATAGGCTCAAACATTTCTCGACCTTCGCCACACACAGGACACACCCAGCTAAATCTATCGGGAAGTGTCTCAAAATCTGTTCCCGGAGGAATTCCGCCTTCGGGTTCCCCGATCTCAGGGTCATAAACCCATTCACACACGCTACAACGATACTTTTTCATAGTAAAGAATATTTGAGTTATATTATAGTAACAAATGTAGTTTTAATAGTGTTTTATTTTGGTGAAAATTTTTAATACAATTATTTTTGAAAAATTTCTGCAAAATGTGAAAGGATTAATGAAAAGTTGCGTCTAAAAGTGTAGAAATCAAAAATAAATCGATAGAAACAAGATGAGTGATATTGAATTAGAATTCACTAAAATCGTAAAAGAGAATAAAAAGACGATATATACCGTCTGCTATTTCTTTTCCAAGGACACCGATGAGGTAGATGATTTATATCAAGAGGTGTTGATTAATCTTTGGCGAGGATTTGAACGCTTTAGAGGAGATAGTAGTGTCAAAACGTGGATATGGCGTGTGGCTCTCAACACATGTAACACAATGGAACGAAAGAAGAAAACACGCGTGCCGACTATCCCTCTGTCAATAGATATAGACCTATATAATGATACTGACGAACAAAGTAAACAGATACAAATGCTGTATGACAGGATAAATCGCCTTGATGTCTTTGATAGAGCTATTATTCTTCTTTGGCTGGAGAACATGAGTTATCAAGATATAGCCAACGTGGTGGGAATATCATTGTCGGCAGTAACAACAAGATTGTTCCGCATAAAAGATCAACTAAAATCAATGTCTAACTCAAAAAATGCTTAACCATTATGGAAAAAACAATAGATTTTGCAGAATTAGATGAGTTGAAAACTCAATTCAATCTTCTTAACGAAAAACTTGAAAAACAGCAGATAATAAATGAGAACCTCATCAAAGAGTCAATGACACGAAAAATTTCCTATGTGGAAAGGTTTCATAAGATGTATTTTATCGTGGCAGCTATGATTACACCACTATTTGTAGCAATAATGCTATTCTATAAAGCAAATTGGGCAATTATTGCGTTTGCGTTAACTTCTCTGGTAGTAGAGATTATATTGCATTATAAGGCATTTCGTACACTTTGCCCAAAAGAACTTTTGGATATGAAATTAATTGACGCAATGGAACGAGTATCTCGATTCAAGAAACAGTATAAAGTTATTACATATATTATGCTTATTCCTGCTATATTTATATTTGTGATGTTCGTAGGAATAATAACCAATTACACTTTTCACATGGGGACGATGATTTATTATGGAGTATTTATATTCGCTGCGATGATATGGGAATTTATTCGCACCAAAAAATTGTTTGCTCGTCTCGACGGAGTGCTAAAGCAAATCAAAGAATTAAAAGGAGAATAAATTCCTCATAAATCTAAAGGAAATGCGATGGCATCAATGATGCCATCGCATTTATTATTTAGAATGGGCGCGAGTAATCAATTTAATAAAATCACAGTAGTTGAGCTATCTTTAAAATCGGGCATTGTTGCGCCTACAGGAGCGCCCACAAATGTAGGGTCGCACACCGTAAATTTCTCTCCATTTAATGAGATATAATCACCTTTTACATTTTCATTAAAATGAACAGCTGTAGCAAGGTGGCCTGGATAATACACTAATATAACCTTCAAGCCAAGTAAATCGCGTATTATGCGAGAGAATAGAATAGATCTATCTTCGCAGTCACTATATGGATAATATAATGTTTCATCGGCAAAAAAAGCTCTATCATACCCCCAAATTTTACTATCGTAACCATAATCAAATCCAGTTTGAACAAAGTTCAAGATTCTCGTAACGGCATCCAATGACGACAATCCTTTGATTGCTTCTTGCAATGACGGATATAGCATATTTTTAACATCAGAACTTGCAGGGGTATTGGCATACATTGCCCATTTGCTTACAAAATTATTCCCAATTTCAGACGCCGGATAAGTTTTATAAAAATTGAGTAAATTCTGGTTGACTGAAACATTAGCTTTAATGTTGGGATATTGTTTTGATTTAATCTCTCTTAGATCAGTTGTTTCTGAAGCAAAATTCATTTTTTTGTTTACCACCAATGAAAGTGGTTGTTCTTGGGGAAAAGACGCTTTACATATTCGACACGATGGAGATGTGAAGCGATAAGGATAATATGCTTCATTGTCTATCATGAAAAATGATTGATTATATATAGTGTGTTGACTTGCATATAGCATACATAATTTGTCTCCATTTGTGGCAAATCTCATTTTATAACCCGATTGACAATAAACATAAGCCATTAACATGTTTGCTTCGTTTGTATCTTTCCCTATAAATGCCGATGACATCTCATGTAGCATTTCGAGGTAGGCATAATCACATAAATTCATTACATCCCTTAATTGAAGACAATCCTGTATAAGATTATTAAATTGAGGTTGGGAACAATATTGCCAAGCCTTTGATATTGAATTTTCATCAGTACCCGCAATTGTAAATCGATTACTTTCATTAAGCCTTACTTTGCACGGAGTGCCATAGAACGTGAAAGAAAAGTATTCTTCAGTGGGCTGAGGTGTTTCTTTTATTGGAGTTACAGGTAGCGGCTGAGGCGTAACGAGTGGAGTTGGATTTTGTATTACTGTATCAATAGGGACTTGAATAGGGTTAATAATAGTAGGTATAGTTTCTATGCGAGGAATTGGGGGAGCCGGTATTTCTTCGGGTTGAGGTATAGGTGCTTTGCTATTATATGACTCCCATGCCATGAGTAGAAATTCAGCGTATTCTTGATTACATTTGTTTCGAAAATCTGAATATGTTTTTAGAGCATGCATTTTAAACTCCTCATATTCGGATCTGTAATCTTGTTGAGCTTCACATATTATAAATGACAGCAATGATATTACTGATATAAAAATACTTTTTTTCATGGCTACTATTTTTTTGTAATGGTAATATGTTTTCTAACTGCAATCATATTCTTGTCTTTTGAGCGACATTTATTCAGCCACTCATTAAAATCTTTAGTTTTAAGACCGCGAGGAAGTTTATATTCTTTCGATTTATATTCGTTATCTAAAGCCTTGAAAAAAGAGTGATTAGAAAATATCACTACAATTTCGTCAATTTTCTTTTCATTACCAGCCGGTAGCAGAATTTCGTCGACTAAAGCTCGTTCTTGAGGAGACGCACACATGTCGGGGCTGAAAAACACATACTCATGATTTGCGACTATTGCGACTTGTCCATCACTATCGCTTGAATAGGGAAGTAAGCAGAAGGCATCTTCAGTTTCTTTATCTATGTAGTAAATAGCGAGATAGCCATTGACAGGTGTTTTTATACCTACAAATAATTGGTCTCCGTCATTAAATTCTTCACATTCATATCGGCGATCTGTGCCATTTTTTAGTATTGCAACATCCAAGTCAATTGCATTTGAAGTTATTTCTCGTGCTTTACCCCATACTTTTACCTTTACTACAAGCATGTTATTTTCAAAAAAGATCTCATATTCAGGATCTTTTAGATCTTTAACCCATTCTCCTTTCACTTCACTATTACTAGTAGAAATAAAATGAGTAGAAGTTTTTCCATTGTCATTAATGACATCGGTATCGTGTTTATCAATAATCATTCGTCCGTATTTGTTTTCTAATGCAACTATCCTTGCTCGTTGTAACGCTATTTGTTTTGCTTCTGCAGGAGAGTCATGTTCTGTTGCATGGTAGGTATATTCCGCACTTACATTGTCATCAGAATGAGCATTATAAAACACACAGATAAATGATAAAATAAGTAAAAGTTTTTTCATGCTTTGAATTTATTAATAAGAAACTGAATTAAGATAAAGATGAGCCATAAATGCATTATGACTCACCTTCAAAGTATTTGTATTATTAATTACCACCCCATGGCTTTGTCTAGTTGATCAATAAGATCTTCTCCTTTATCCTCAAGCTCCTGGCGTACTGCTTTCTTTGCCGCTTCTTTTGCCATCTGAGCATTATAGGCTATTGTGACACGAACTTCCTTTGTACCTTGTTTGGTATCGCGGTATAATTCAATCACAGGAATTATACGACCAATGCTTTGTGAAATAAGATTTTTAGCGCCCATTACAGTCTTTACAACTGTTGCTGCATCATTTTCCGACATTTGTTTATTGGCAACATTTGACTCTACAAGTGCAGTTACTTCAGTTTGAATTTGTCCGGCTAGATCAAGTTTTGCAATTTCAAGAGCTTGCATCTTAGCTCCATCAAAATTTTCTCCTATACTTGAAGCAGTACCCATGATGTATTTAGGGAACATATCTTCATCATATTCTTGTTGCATCAAATATGAGCGGTCAAGTTGCTTTTCTAATGGTAGTGAACCAGGTAGCACTTTCCAACCTTGTTTTTTCAATTGTTTAGCCTCTTTTCTTGCATCTTTTGACGCCTTTTCTTCTAATGCTTTGCGAGACATTTTGCGCAATTCTTTACGCTCTTTCATTATTTTTTCTGTCTCAGAATCTTTTGCATGAATGTTGAATGTTGATATTGCAATGAGTAAGCAACTCATTATCATTAAAATCTTTTTCATAATGTTTTATTTTAGGTATTTATAAATATAGGAAATTAGAAATTATATCCTAATGTGAACATGCATGTGCGATTATATACTTTTCCCTCGTAAGATGTTATATCAACTAATCCCATGTCGTAACGGAAAGTTAGCGAATAGTTATAATAGTTAAGACCAAGGCCTAATACAAGTCCGGCATCCCATCGATCGAAACATTCGCTGTATATTGATTCCTTATATTCCTCTCCTTCATACTTATCTTTATAATCTCCACTAATACCATACGCTACATAGGGACCTGCTAAGGCAAATATATTTAGTTCGTTATTCAAAATAGGTAAAGGATATTGATATTTGGCAGTTGCTTGTAATTCAAGATAGTTGGCATAATATTCCTCCTCATAGGCATCTATTGATGCGCTAATTCCTTTGGGGATATAGAATAGACCACCTATTACAGACAAATTATTGACTACTGCAATGGGGTAGTCATAAGTAACTCCTATAGTGAATCCGCCTCGTCTATTAATATCTCCGTCTTGATAATCATCAGAATCATCGCTTACAGTTGATGATGCATATCCCAATTCGATCCCCCAACCTTCATAGAATTTTTTTGCCGGTTTCATAATGATTGGGTCTGGAAGAATGTTCATTGTTGCCGGTTGAAAGTTATTATGGGAAATTGTCAATGTCTTGTATTGTGTAGGAGCATCGATTGAGAAACGACCATTAATATCAGTAGTTGTAGAAATATTGCTCCCGGTTACTGTTACAGAAGCTCCCGATACAGCCTCTCCGTTTTGTGATGATAAGACTACTGAAGAAACTTTGTTTGTTTGAGCTGAGGCAGTCGCCACACATCCGGCGATGCATAATATAATTGTTACTATTTTTTTCATAATCAATAATATTTAGGTTGTTAGAAATTAAAGCCTATAGCAACTGAGTGTCGATTGAACGATTGGTAACCATAATAATAGCTATAGGTATAATCCTCATAATTAAAATCATTGAGATAATCGTATCCGTATGCGACATAAACCCATTTGCCAAAATTTACACCAACTTTACCTCTCAATACTACACTGATTGTTTCATCCCACGATTCTATGCTGGCACCGGCTCCGATATTAAATGAGGTAAATAATGACATATTTTTCCAACTAGGTGTGGTGAGTTTTAGACCTGTGGTTATGCTTAAGACAGTATTTTCGCCATCAGATCCGTCCCCAAATGGTAGCATACCATTTATATTGAATACTTCCCATCCGATCCATTCTTTGTAGTTGTGATGCCAACCCAAGTTAAGTCCTAAATATTTGTCTGAAAAACTATATTCATCGGAAAAGCAGTCTGCCAAATCACCATAAATTGAGCCATAATTAATTTCTAAATTAAAGAGATCTTTTTTATAGTCGTGATAAATGTTTTTTAATTTAGGCATTTTGCGCTCTTGAGCCATATAGGCTTCTTCTGCGGTGGGGTATAGAATAACGGGATCACGTTGTACATTAATTGTTTGACGTTTCATCCCGGCATAGCTGATCGTAATAGCAGAATATCCATTAGGAATTGTAATGGAGAATTTTCCATCCATGTCGGTCATTGTGTTGATTTCAGTCCCTGCCACAGTTACAGTTGCTCCCATGATAGGCGTTCCGTCCTCGGAGACAACCATTCCGTTGTAGTTTACATCTTCCGCAAATGCCATAGCAAAAACGGATAAGCACATAAAAAGTGCTGAAAGTAATCTTTTCTTCATGATGTTTGTTATTTAAATTAAGTTTGTTATTAATTTTTTAGTTTCCATGCTCGCCATTCTTTTTCAGTAATGTTTGTTGATGAAGTTGTAGTAGGAGTCTGAGATTTGTTATTTTCAATAAGGCTGTTTTGCTTTACGTTTTTAGTAATATAGTCGGCAAGTTCACCATAAGAAACCTCCCCTTTACTCTCTTTTAGCTTCTTGAGAAGGAAATAAGTAAACATTCCATGTTTTTGTTCCTTGAAGGGGAATGCTGTTTCATCACCTGTTGCGGCACTCATTACCACCATTTTTCCTTGAGGGACACTGGCTTTAGCTTTGATTATAGGTGCACGACTATCTTTCTTTGATTCCATTGGCGCGCCTGTGCGCTGTGCTCCACTGAAACAAGCATCAAGAAAAACTGTTACATTTTTAGTCGGCAGGTTCCCAAGTGAGGCATATAAGTCATCAAGTTTATATCCACTTTCAATATCTGTTGCCATTCCATCAGTAGGAAGTAGATAGGCTGATTTTGAAGCTTCGTCAGGGACTCCGTGTCCGGCATAATATAGTATGATCTGCGCTTCTCCTTGAAAAGCATCAGCTACTTGTTTAATCCAACGCACTTCTTTGCGGATGTTCCCTAATGTGGCATCTTGTACAAAATGTACATTTTTTTCAATAGCTCCTAAGGTTTTAATACAATAGTTTTTAAAAGCTAATCCATCGTTGTGAGCAAAACTCACATTTGATTCATTCTCGTATTGTTCATTAGCTAAAATTACCGCGAATAATTTATTGTTTTTTTTCTTTGAAATTGGAATATCTACATCTACATCTGATTCGCCAAGAGTTACGTTTTGTGTAACTATTTTTGCCCCACCCAAAGTCTTATCTTTGTTTTCTGCAATAAGACTACTAACATCAACTTCGTCAAATTTATATTCAATCAACGAGTTGTTGTAGGTTAAATCAGCTTCGTTATTATATACATAACATTTGCCGGTGTTGGTGCGAAAAGATAATTGAGCCAACGCAAGTTTGTCGTTAGATATGCAGTATCGTGGATTTTCAAATTTTACGGTAGACCATTGCTCCTCAAAAGAGCGAGCCTCGTTATTAGTGCGTGGTACCGGGAGTAATAAATTTCCGAAATCAGGAGATGTTATTAGAAATACACCGTTTTCCGCATCATATCTTTCCAATCGTAGATTATCCAAACTTATGCGTGTACCAAATTCTGAAATATAACGATGTTGTACAGTTTGTATCAATTCTTTTTTCTTAATCTCTTTGGATTCATCGTTCACTCTAAGATTATATTCGTTAATTGTTTCATAATCATCTTTTGTTTGCCATGCATGATATTCTTCTTCAACAAATTTCTTTGCATATTCCTCATAGCTTGGCAATTCAGAGAATGAAATCAACTCTTGACCATGATTATAAGTTTTAGTCCCTAAATTATTGGTATGGTGCATAGAGTGCTCGTTTCCATTATTAATGGAATTGTTTGCTGCATAATTGTGTTGTCGACCATTGCCAATTTTTGCAAGCAAGTCATTTGATAAATTGTGCCCCTGTTTGTATTTAGGCGTATTTTGATTGGATGTGTTGTTAGCTAAAAGACCAAATATATATGCTGATGTTTCGAGATGCTTCTTAGCTTGAAAAGAATTATTCGAATTCATTAATTCATTGGCATATTTAAATGATGCAAAGGCATAACTTTGACAGATGCTTTCTTCTTTAGGTTTTATTTTATAAAGTTTCTCCAATATTTGAACCGCACCTTTTAAATCTCCTTTTTCTTCTAGAAAACGAGCTTTTACAGTCAGCGCTTTAACATTCCCTGGCTCTAATGAGAGAACCTCATCAACAATTTTTTCTGCTTGAACATAATCCTTGTTTTGTGTACAAATATTTATTTTGTTATAATAAGCATTTTTTAGATAAAGACGGCTTTTATTCAAGTATGTCTGATCTCCACTCTCTATGTATAATTTATAATATTTAATAGCGTCATCATAATGTCGGCTGTTATATGATTCATTTGCGGTCATATAACATAGTTGCGGATACTGGTTATTGCGTGAGAAACGTTCCATTTTAAAAGCAGGAATTGTAGGCAAATCAATATATGCCACAGCAAAATCACATGCGCGACTATTATTGTTATTAGAAGAGAAATACACCGCTCCATCAATGAGGTAGGGATAAACTTTTCTCAATCCTGCTAATGCGTTTCTATCGGTAGGCCGTTTTTCTGCAATTTGAATAAATCCTTTATACGCCGAATACAATGTCTCGTATAGTTGAGCTGTATTCGCTCCTGTATGATATTGTGATTCAAATTTGTTCAGGTCTTGCTTGGCTTGCGTTAAAACGTCAGTTTGTGCCGATAATGTTCCGCAATATCCTATGAAAAATATCAGTGCAAAGTGTAAAATTCTTATTTCTGTCATGTGTCAATTATTTTTGAATTGCATCTATGAATAAAAATTCTACGCTTATGCGACGGAATTGTCCACCCTTTTTATTTGCGAGTTCGATGTTATATTGATAATCACAAGACATTTTATCCAATTCGGTGATATTATTTACAATATAATCCTTTACCCCCATGGCGCGTAAGAATGCCAACTGATCATTCTCTTTGATGCCAGACGCTTTA
>CAZCEB010000035.1:0-10988 GCA_964497305.1 uncultured Muribaculaceae bacterium
TTTTTTGTTTTCCTTCAACTCACTACGCCCCGACGCAACAGCTCCTGAAGATATCATAATAACAGATACTCCTCGATGATGTAACTCTGCGACCTGATCGACTATCGCACTCATGCGAGTAACATCAAGCGTCCCATCAGGACGAGTCAACACGTTACTACCTATCTTTATTGCTATGCGTTTATATCGCTCCTTCATTACTTTTTATTGCGTATTTCCACTCGACGTATCTTTCCACTTATCGTTTTGGGCAATTCTTCTACAAATTCAACGATACGAGGATATTTATATGGAGCCGTAACACGTTTCACATGATTTTGAATTTCCTTGATAAGTTCCTCGCCTGCACGATTCTTATAATCTTTAGCAAGTACAATTGTCGCTTTTACTACTTGACCACGTATTTCATCCGGCACTCCGGTGATAGCACACTCAACAACTGCAGGATGTGTCATCAAAGCACTTTCAACCTCAAATGGGCCAATGCGATAGCCCGATGACTTGATAACATCATCGGTGCGACCTACAAACCAGAAATATCCATCTTCATCTCTCCAAGCCACATCTCCTGTGTGATAAATATCATCATGGTAGGCCTCGTGTGTGAGTTCCGGATCATGTAAATATTCTTTGAACAAGCCCAATGGCTTAACTCCATGTGTGCGCACAATGATTTCTCCTTGTTCACCATCTTCAACAGAACGACCATCAGGAGTAATCAAGTCGACATCATAAACCGGACCTTTTTTACCCATCGAACCCGGTTTAGGCTCTACCCATGGATATGTTGCAATAGTGAGAGTTGTTTCAGTTTGACCAAACCCTTCCATCAATTTAATTCCAGTGAGTTTATACCACTCATCAAATACTTTTGGATTTAATGCTTCTCCTGCAATGGTACAATATTTTAGAGTAGAGATATCAAATTTTGTGAGGTCTTCACGTATCAAGAAACGGAATACTGTAGGTGGTGCGCAAAATGACGTGATACCAAATTCTTGTATCTTATACAATACATCTACCGGCTCAAATTTCTCATAGTCATATACAAACACATTTGCTCCGGCAATCCATTGTCCGTAAAGTTTTCCCCACACAGCTTTTCCCCAACCGGTATCAGCAAGCGTTAAGTGCAAACTATCTTCTTTCACATTATGCCAAAAAGAGCCGGTAATGATGTGTCCCAATGGATATGTAAAGTCATGTGCTACCATCTTGGGCTCACCTGTTGTCCCTGATGTAAAATACATCAAAGAGACATCATCGTTGGTATTTGCCAATTCAGGACGAACAAATGGAGCAGCCTTATCTATTTCAGCATTAAAATCATACCACCCAGCAGGCACAATGGGACCTGTAGAAATCAAGCTCTTAACAGATGGGCACTTGGGCATCGCTTTTTCAATGTGGCTGATAACAATCTCATCTCCACTCGTTACAATCGCTTTAATACCTGCACGCTCGCAACGATAAATGATATCCTTTTCAGTCAATAAGTGAGTTGCGGGAATAACAGTTGCCCCAAGTTTATGTAAAGCGATAATTGAAAACCAAAATTGATAATGACGTTTCAATATCAACATCACCATATCGCCACGACCAATTCCTTGTGAAGCAAAAAACGATGCTGTTTTATCACTTTCGCGTTTTATATCGGCAAAGGTAAACTGAATTGATTCACCTTTATCATTGGTCCATAATAATGCTTTCTTATGGGGCTCTTTTTCAGCCCAACGGTCAACGACATCATATCCAAAATTAAAATTTTCGGGAACGTTAACCTTAAAATTTGCCATAAAGTCTTCGTATGACTCAAATTGAGCTTTTTCGAGAAATTGTTCTAACATAGCTTTATGATATTATTGCTAAAAATTTAACCGGAGTATTTCCTATCGCTCTCATTCCATGTTGACGTTGAGAGTCAAACATAATACTATCTCCGGGATTTAATACTATTGTATTACTACCTATTACTATCTCCATTTGTCCCTCAAGTACATAATTAAATTCTTGTCCTTGGTGGGAATTGTATGTCATCGGCTTTTCAGGATTGGGCTCGACAGTAACAATAAATGGAGCCATCACTCGATGAGCAAAACCCGCAGCTACATCTTGATAACTATATGCTTTTGTTCGTTCTACTTTAACTCCATTTCCGGCACGAGTAACAAAATAAGACGCCATTTTGGGCTCTTCTCCAAATAATAAAGCGGTTAACTCTACCCCATATTGTGCAGATATGCGATGAAGGAAACTTACAGAAATGTCTTTGTCTCCACTTTCATATGCGGCATACAATTCAGGCGTAACACCACATTGTGTTGCTATTTCCTCAATCGAAAGATCAAGAGCATCACGCAACCCTTTTAGTCGATTAGCAACTTGAATTAAATGATTATCCATGGTTACACATTTTAATATTTTCACAAAAGTAACAAATTCTTCTTTACAAAGGATAGCAAATTCAAATTTTTTGCATCAAATTGCTCATTTCTTTCATTTTTAATATATAATAAAACGATAGCTGTGTCTTGACTGACACAGCTATCGTTTGTCGGGGTGAGAAGACTCGAACTTCCGACCTCCACGTCCCGAACGTGGCGCGCTGCCAACTGTGCTACACCCCGCACAATTTGCGAGAACAAAGTTAACGCTTTTTTCTCAACCACGAAATAGTTTATCCTATTTCTTTATGAATTTTATAACGCTGGAAGATGATCCCATTTTTAAGAAATATAGCCCTTGCGATAGTGCTGTTACATCTATTGTTGCAATACCATCAACAATAGAAGTAACATCAATTTTCATCTTTGTACCTGTTACAGCATACACTTCTATATTTTCAATTTCAGTTGAGGATTGGATATTCATTGTTGAAATCACCGGATTGGGAAATATCTTAATATCTCCCTCTACAACATCTGACGTTATATCATCTATTGAGGTGTAGTTTTTATCATAAAATCTATATACTGCCATTCCATTTGCCGGGCAATACTGATAGATATAATAACTGCCTTCATCTATTTTTTCAGCAAAAACCCAATTTGCTACGGAGTAGTTTCCGCCTGTTACATAACCGAGAGTCCCTATAGGATCAACAGAGCATATTACCTCATCGGTGGACATATCTCTCACCGTAAACCCTCCGGTATAGTTTGCCCCACTGCTATGAATAAATATTTTATGACCCGATAACGTAAAATAATCACCTCCAATGGTGCTATTGCGAGCAGGAGCTGTTGTTGATGCACGCCCGGCAAGCAATGCCGAGTTTATACCACCTTTATAGATGTAATAACCCGAACTACGCACTTGATAAATCCAATTTTCAGTATTATTGTTTAATGGTATAACATAACCGGCTGTCGTTCCTGTTAATGATAGATCTTCATAGGCTTTTGTCGATACAACTTCCCCTGACAACATTGTAATAATATTAATCGCTGTCTTGGAATTGGGGAACATATAAATATTACCACCTTTACCTAACACATTACCTGATGCTGAAATAAAATTGGTTTGACCACTTAATGGTATCTCAACATCAAGCGTTATTGCTTGTCCATAATTATCAACCATTGCTCCAGCGGGATATATAATAAAGGAGTGCGATGTACCTGTTTCCTTGTCGTTGCGCACAATTATATTTCCGGCATCGTCAAGGGCGCATCCCCATCCTTTGCCTCCGGGAATACTGCCAAGACAACCGGTCTTATCAAAAATATATATCTTTTCATCAACACAATCATTCACATAAAACAAGCCTCCGGCAGCACCTCCTTGTTGAGCGTTTGTACCATCGATGTGAGCAGGAGCATTATTGGTCTTTGTGCTATTTTGCCATAATAGTTCAAGAGCAAAGTCGGCATTGGGCGAGGGCTCTTCATCAATTATATTTACAACGTGTTTTGTAAATCCGCCATAATCAACAAAAGTATAAAAATTAATCTTGCCATCAGCAAAATCAACATCTACAGTATAATAGCCTTCCGGCTTTAACTCATCGGGGAATATTGATGATACGACTGTCATGTTTTTAATAGAGTCCGAAACATCATACATTGCAGCCGAGACAATTCCATCGTCAGACTTATTTGCAATATAGGCATAGACCTTTGTCCCTATACGCAGAAAATCCATTCCTTCCGATGCTTTATTCAATATTGTTTCCGGAATAGCAGAATAAATTTTCATTGGTAAGCCATTACCACTCCAATCAAATTTATACTCAATGGGAGTCATTTCTCGGCTATCAACTAATACATTATCTCGAGAAAATGGTGTTATCGATAAGCGAGGTAACTTGCCCCAATAAGTCGAATTATACTCTTCATCATTCATTGCATAGGCAGTTGTCGATACTACACCATTGGCAAATTTCATACCTGCAATGCGATAAACCGGAGAGGTAGTATCTGTTGATGAATATGTTGTAGCATATAGATATAAATCATTTAATTTCCCCGTTACCACAAATGAGTCTCCAACTACCGCACTTGACCAGTTGCCAAGACTTTCTGATGATGATATTTCTGCAAATATCTCAGGTGAAGCATCAACTGATGCCCATTTATAAATTTTCCAAGTATCTCCTTCTCCCGAGGTCTTTACAATCGCTTTATTACAACCAAGCAACACTCCATCAGCAGTAAAAGCTATATCATTAATAAAAATTTCACCACCGGAAATTCCTGTCATATCCATTTTATTTAAACATTCTCCTGTTTCTGCATCTAAAACCACAATTTCTGAAGAAGATCCGGAAACAACATTATTCATAAGTACATACCATAATCCATCACGCAACAAAGCCTTGGTTACCTCCGCCGATTCAAACATAAGACCCTCTATCGATGTTATTTGCTCCGGCTCATAGTATCCTTGAATATTTCCATCTTTAACAGGAAAATCAACGGTATTGGGTGGGAATAATATACTCTGATCAAGAGTTGGCAATGTTTCAGGGTCAAGATAGTCAGTAGTAATAAAATCACAACCATAATTTCCATAGGTGCTGTAAGTGGCATTATCATTTGCGGTCCACATATTAACTTTAAGACCTGCTTCATGGAACTTTATTACCGTAGTTCTGTCAAAATATCCTGCTTGAATATCAACATCCATTTTCCACTCAACGCACCAATCAAAATGATTTGCCCAATATTGACCGGTCAAGAATTGCAATGTAATATCAGGATAGTTTGTGCGTATGTATTCAAGACATGGTTTCATCGATGTGAGAATTACACATTTATTCCTAAACCCTTTATCTTCAATTACTTTAATTAATTTAGGTATGCCTGAACAATCATTTGAATTTATACCGGTAGCCCATTTCAATTCAATTACCGGCTTAACTTCATACTCGGCACATATATCTAAATATTCCGATAATGTACACATCTTAGCAGTATAAGTAACACCACCTCGAGTCTGTGTCAACGTTTCAGATTTAAGTTGGTCTATTGTTGACGAGGCAATAGTTAGCGCCCCCCCGAGACGTTCTGTTGTATCATCATGTGTCAACACATGAGTACCATCTCCAGCGACTTTCACATCACACTCTAAATAATGATATCCCTTTTTCGCTCCATTTATAAATGCATCAGCAGTGTTCTCAACACCCCAATAGCTTCCACGATGTCCTACTAATAGAGGTTGAGCAACTGCTACAACCGACATGACAATTGTACAAATTAAGGCAAATAGTTTTTTCATGTATATAAGGTTTTAGGTTATTTTTGCTAAGTTACAAATATCTCGGATTAAATCCAAATTAACTTAACTTATTGCGAGTAAATAACGCTGTAATTTGGGCAGTAAAGAAACCTATAACTATTACCAATCCCATTACAACTATTAGGTCCATCACATCAAGACGCACAGGATAAGAATCTATGCTTAGAGCCGATGGATCTCCACTTAGTTTTATAAAACCACCCCATTGTTGCGCTAATGTTAATATAACCCCAAGTATAATTCCTGCAATTCCACCAACAACAGAAATGAGCCATCCCTCGAGAAGAAATATGCGAGAGATCATTGAATGTGATGCACCAAGAGAATGGAGTGTGCGTATATTATCACTTTTCTCAATAACAAGCATCGAGAGAGTTGATATAATATTAAACGAAGCGATAATCAATATAAATGCGAGCATCAAAAATGTTATCCATTTTTCAATTTCTATCATGCGAAATGATTGTTCTTGCTGACGCAATCGATCTTTTATGACAAATTTATCGCCTAAATGATTTTGTATTTTTTCCATCGCAACAGATACTTTAGCCGAAGGCAATAACTTCACCTCAATTGCTGTTGCTTCATTGTTATAATCAAGTAGTCTCGCAGCATTTTTGAAAGGCAATATCACCATATCTGCATCATATTCAGCTTGTTCAACCTGGTACACACCTGCGACAATGAGCGAATCAGAGCGGAATGCAGTCATAGGATTAGCTACATTTACACGCCCTTTTCTCTTGGGGATATATATCCCTAAATATCGATATATATTAGGTGTCGCTCCCAATCCTATTGCCGCTCCAACACTGAGAGTTGCATAGGAGGCAACAGAGTCAATCAGATAAAAATCTCCATCAATTATTATTGACTTCAAATTTGTCGTGTACTCATATTCATCTGGAACTCCCTTAATCATTACCGGCATCTGTCGTTCTCCAAATATTGCTAATGCTTGCTCCTCAATAGTAGGGATTACAATATCTACATCTTCAATATTTTTAATTTCAGACATAACCGAATCTACCGATGATATTGATTTCCCCTCAACAGGCGTTATTTTCAAATCCGGATCGAGAGCCGACAAATGCGTGGCCGATAAATCACTAAATCCATTAAATACCGACAACACACACACTATAGCCATCGTTGCGACAGCAACTCCTGCAAGAGAAATCAAAGAAATGACATTCACTGCATTATGTGTCTTTTTTGAAAAAAGATACCTTATGGCTATGCGTAATGGAAACATATTATTTGTCCTTCAACAAATTATCAATGTGTTCAATATAATCAAGAGAGTCATCAATAAAGAACGACAACTCAGGTGTTTTACGCAATTGATAACGCACTTTTTGAGCAAGTTCATAACGAATCTGTTGTGCACTACGATTGATGCTTTCAAGTAATATAGCACCTTTATCAGATGGGAAAACCGATAAATAGGCACGCGCAATACTCAAGTCGGGAGAAACTCTCACCGCACTCACCGTTATTAAGACACCTTGCGTTTTTGCTGTCTGTTGTCGAAAGATTTCACTCAATTCTTTTTGTATGAGACGAGATATTTTAGCTTGTCTTGTTGTTTCCATATTATTTTCTTATTAGTTCCTTATTTTTTTTATGATTGTTAATCCATCTCTCAATGGAATAATAATGCGTTCAACACGTTCATCTTTTGCCACATGGGCATTAAAATCAAGAATGCCACGAGTCTGCGCATCATTTGCCGATTGAGGATCTACAACTTTACCATCCCACAGCGTGTTATCGGCAATTATAAACCCTCCTATTGTCAATCGAGGCATCACAAGTTCGTAATATTCAGTATAATTACGTTTGTTTGCATCAATAAACACAAGGTCAAACTCGCCTTGAATGGTCGGAATAATATTAATAGCATCACCTATGTGCAGATGCAAACGATCGGCATAAGGAGACGCGTCAAAACGTTCTGTGATAAACTCCTCCGATTCATCATCAATCTCAATTGTATGCAACTCAGCATCATCCGGCATACCTTCGGCAAAACACAAAGCCGAATATCCGGTAAATGTCCCCAATTCAAGTATGCGTTTAGGGTTTATCATCGATGTAAACATCTTTAACATGCGACCTTGCAAATGCCCTGAGCACATGCGTGGATATAGATGAAACAAATGGGTATCGCGATTTAACTTTTTCAACAATGGTGGCTCTGCATCGATATGAGCAAGGATATATTCTTCAAGTTGCTCCTCAATGCTCTCATGAATGTATCGTTTAGCAGAGATTAATTCGGTGCGATTTTTCTCTGCTTCCTCAATAATTTTTGCCATCGTCTTAACAGCCTCAACAGGATATTTACCCACTGCCGTCTCTCCTGTTAACAACAACGCATCGGCATGCTGATATACTGCATTGGCAATATCCGACACCTCTGCTCTTGTGGGGCGAGGGTTGGAAATCATTGAGTGAAGCATCTGTGTAGAAACAATGACCGGTTTGTGTCGACGATTACACTTTTCAATTATAGTGCGTTGTATTGTGGGTATTTTCTCCGCAGGGATTTCTACTCCTAAATCACCACGAGCAATTAATGCTCCATCGGCAACATCAAGAATGGCATCAAAGTTATCAACGCCCTCTTGATTTTCAATCTTTGCTATTACTTTTATACGACTATTCTGAGCTATCAATAACTCACGCACAGCCATCACATCAGCAGGACGACGCACAAATGAATGAGCGATATATTCTACCCCAAATTCTATTGCATAACCTATGTTTTCAATATCTTTTGGTGTCAATGAAGGAAGATTAATATCAGTTCCCGGCATATTAACACTCTTGCGAGAGCCTAATATACCATCGTTTTGTGCAATGGCGCATATTTTCTCTCCATCAATGCTTTCAACGACAAAATCCAAAAATCCATCATCAAGAAGCATGTGCATTCCCTCTGACACTTCATCATGAATGAGTGGATAAGAAAGATAAATATTATCATGAGTTGTAATCCCATTGGGATTGCCAATAAAGATTGTCTTATCTCCTTTTTTGAAATATATCTCTTTATCTTCGACTGTTGATGTAGTGCGTATCTCCGGACCTTTAGTATCTATCAATATCCCTATTTCAGAGGATGCCAATTTTACATTATCAACGACATGTTTAAATCCGGCATAATCAATGTGTGCTGTATTCAGACGAACAATTGTTACTCCATTCTCATACAAGGAACGAAGAAACGAAACATCACATCGCTCGTCAGATACAGTAGCTATGATTTTTGTTTGAATACTCATTATTTCGTTGCTGATAATGCCTCTATTGCAAGACGATAACTATCAAGTCCAAATCCGGCAATCACACCTTTGCACACTCTGCTTATCATTGAGCGGTGGCGTACCTCCTCACGCGCATGCACATTTGAGATGTGTACCTCAACAACCGGTAATTTTATTGCCGATATAGCGTCAGCAATAGCAAGCGATGTATGAGTATAGGCTCCGGCATTAAGCACAATACCTATATATTGCTCATCAAAACCCACCTCATGTAATTTGTCGATTATCGCTCCCTCATGATTGCTTTGAAAATATTCTATCTGATCATTTGCATAACAATCTCGTAAATTTTGGATACACACATCCATTGTTTCATTTCCATATATACCCGGCTCGCGACGTCCGAGTAAATTGAGATTTGGTCCGTTTATTATCAGTATTTTCATATTTAAATAATTATTTTTCGTTATTGAGAAGAAAAGTCAATGGAATTGCCACACGTTTAGCCCATGAACTTTCATTATGAGCATGTCCTTTATATATTGCTGATTTCAGTCGCCTATCTTTATACCCCAAAGAGTCAGCAAGTGCAACCATCTCTTCAAAATAAGGTGTATATACCGAATCATAAGGGCAATCCCCATTATCCATATATAAACGATGTATTGTATCTTGCGGTAGTTTTTCTGCTAAATAACGATGCATCGCATTTGGGAAATCGTCATTTCCTCCTAATGCTCCGGTCCAATGAGTTGACAAACAAGCCGCGGAGCCAAATACTTGTGGATACTCACATAATGCATAAATCGAGATTAGTCCTCCCATACTTGAGCCCATGATACTTGTTGACACGAGACTTGTATCGGTCGAGAAATTGCGGTCAATTACCGGACTGAGAGTATTGACTATAAATGCTAAATACTCATCGGCACGATAACGTCCCCGGCACATCTTGTCTATAAAATTCTTGATTGTATCATTTTTAAGATATTGCAATGGTTTTTCAGGCATGAGATCGCCAAGACGAGTTGTATCAGTACTATATACACCTACGATTATAGCTGGAGTAACTACACTATCATTCATCAACATCCCTGCGACAGAATCTATCTCCCACGCTTGATGATTCCAAGTTGATAAAGCATCAAAAAGATTCTGTCCATCATGCATATACACAACAGGGTAATCTTTATTGATTGTATAGCCTTTAGGTGTCCATATATCAACTTTTATCGTCTCATTCATTTCAGGAGAAAACAAATCAACATGCCACAAATCACCTGAAGAAACCAATAACGCTGATGGTTTCACAACGATATCCTCATTCTTCATTTTAACTATGAGAATGGGAATAAAGCAAAGTGCTAAAGTGGTTAAAATCCATTTTCTCATCCCAATAAACGATTTAATGTTTCATTTCCACTTTGGCTGTTGGGGGCAAATCGCTATTTCGCTTATTTACAGCATCAATTACTTCATGAGCAAGGTGTATAAATGAATGAGAGGTGATACTATCTTCTACCGCAATAGGAGAACCGTTATCTCCACCTTCACATATTGTACCCACTACCGGAATTTGTGTCAACAACGTAACCTTCAATTCTTCAGCAAGTTTTACTCCACCTTCACGACCAAATATATAGTATTTTTCTTCAGGATGTAATTCAGGAGTAAACCACGCCATATTTTCCACAAGTCCAAGAATGGGGACATTCACTTTATCGCCCATAAACATTGCAATACCCTTACGCGCATCGGCAAGGGCAACTTCTTGTGGAGTGCTGACAATCACTACTCCTGTAATTCCAAGAGTCTGAACAAGGGTAAGATGTATATCACTTGTACCTGGAGGCATATCAATCAAAAAATAATCAAGTTCGCCCCAATCTGCATCAGTAATCAACTGTTTTAGTGCATTAGATGCCATACCGCCACGCCATAGCACCGGACTATTTTTATCCACTACAAAACCAA
>CAZCEB010000036.1:0-10794 GCA_964497305.1 uncultured Muribaculaceae bacterium
TTCTGGGCGTCGTCAGATAGCAAGTATTGTGTCAACAGCAAGTATTGACTTGCGTGAACAAGTTTATGATTTTCCTTCACAGCAAGTGATAACAAAGGATAATGTTACCACAGAGATAAATGCTTTATTATATTTCCAAATTGTGGACCCCAAAAAGTCGGTGTATGAAATTGATAATTTGCCAAATGCAATAGAGAAACTCACACAAACATCGTTGCGTAATGTGATTGGTGAACTGGAATTAGATGAAACACTCACATCTCGTGATACGATTAATTCTCGTCTTCAAGCGATCCTTGATGAGGCGACAAATAAATGGGGAGTGAAAGTAAATCGCGTTGAGTTACAAGATATTACTCCGCCAGAAAGTGTGCGTGAGGCGATGGAGAAACAGATGCAGGCCGAGCGTAATCGTCGTGCTGAGATTTTGAACGCCGAAGGTGAGAAAAAATCATTGATTTTGCGTTCAGAAGGAGAAAAACAATCACAGATAAATCAAGCTGAAGCAGAGAAGCAATCTCAAATCCTCAAAGCCGAGGGGGAATCTCGAGCAAAGGTTTTGCAAGCCGAAGCTGAAGCCGAGGCTATTCGTCGTGTTGCTGAAGCAATCAAAGAATCAAAAACCGATCCTGCAACTTATATGCTTGCCATGAAATATATTGAAACTCTCAATGAAATGGTTTCCGGGAAAGATGGCAAAACCGTTTATATCCCATACGAAGCAACGGGAGTACTTGGATCAATCGCTTCAATCAAAGATTTATTTAACAAATAGGAATAATGTAAATTTATATAGAGTAGTGGTAATATGTCGAATAAGATATATTGCCACTATTTATTAATAAAGATATATGTCGTAATTTAGCGAAAATAGCTAAATTTGTATTTTAAAATGCAAAATCATGGCAATAAGAAATAATGTGATGATTGTTCGTCAACGATTGTTGACACGATTAATCAAACTTTGGAATGAAAATCAGTTGGTTGAGAAAATCGATCGCTTACCCATTGAACTCAGCCCAAGAAAATCAGAAGTTTTGGGACGTTGTTGTGTTCACAAAGAAAGAGCAGTGTGGAAATATAAAGCATTGCCTTTGATGGGCTTTGATATGAGTGATGAAACAGACGAACTGACTCCATTGTCAGATTATGCAAAGAATGCATTAAATCGCACAACACTCAAGGATAATATTATGTGTGTGGTTGATGAAGCATGTTCATCATGTGTGCGCACAAATTACCAGATTACCAATCTTTGTCGCGGATGTGTAGCACGAGCATGTTCTGTTAACTGTCCTAAAAATGCTATAGAATTTGACTCAGAAACAAGCCAAGGACGCATAAATAAATCTCTATGTATCAGTTGTGGAAAATGTTTTAACAATTGTCCATATCATGCGATTGTTCATATTCCTATCCCTTGTGAAGAGGCATGCCCTGTTGGCGCTATCAGCAAAGACGAATTTGGCATTGAACACATAGATGAATCGAAATGTATCTATTGTGGCAAATGCTTAAATAGTTGCCCATTTGGAGCAATTTTCGAAATCTCGCAAGTATTTGATATATTGCAAAGTATCAAACGTGGCGAACAAGTAATAGCACTTGTCGCTCCGGCTATATTGTCTCAATATAAAAGTCCTATAGAATTTATATATAATTCAATCAAAGAGATTGGATTCTCTGAAATTATTGAAGTTGCACAAGGAGCTGTAATAACTACAGAAAAGGAAAGTGCTGAACTGAAAGAAAAACTTGAAGAGGGGCAACCATTCATGACGACATCATGCTGTCCTGCATATGTGGAAATGGCAGAAAAACATGCTCCGGAACTTCAAAAATATATTTCAAGCACACGTTCTCCAATGCATTATACTGCTCAACTCGCACGAGAAAAATATCCCGATGCAAAATTGGTATTTATAGGTCCATGTATTGCGAAACGCAAAGAAGCCCGTAATGATGAATATGTTGATTTTGTAATGACATTTGAAGAGTTGCAATCGGTCTTTGAAGGAATGGATATTGCAATGACTGAAGAGCATGTGTATAAAATTCCGGTAACAATAGGACGTGCGGCCTATGGCTTTGCCCAAAATGGAGGCGTTACTACTGCGGTTAAAGAGCATGTTGATGGCAAACTTGAATTTACCAATGTTCAAATATCAAATCTCACAAAGATGAATGTGAATTTATTGCGTGCTTATGGAAAAACAGGAAAAGCACCGGCACAATTTATCGAGGTAATGGCATGTGAAGGCGGATGTATATCAGGTCCGAGCTTGCACACTCCCTATGATGCAGGGAAGAAGATATTTGACAAAGAGATGGCGCAACGATAATTGTATTAGATGAAACTATTGGTCGATCGTTTGTCTCATGAGCAAATTCTTAGTGCTCATGAATATCGCAAATTAATAGAAAATTGTGATGGGACGACGTTTGATTATTTGAGGCAGAAAGCAGCAACTATTTCCAAATTACAATTCGGCTCAGGTATATATGTGCGTGGACTCATTGAAATCAGTAGCTATTGTCGAAATAATTGCTTTTATTGTGGATTGAGGATTGGTAATACGACTGCTGAAAGATATAGGCTGTCTGATGATGAGATTTTGTCATGTTGTGAGAATGGGTATAATTTGGGCTTGCGTACATTTGTATTGCAAGGAGGGGAAGATACTTATTTCTCAGATGAACGACTTGAACATCTTATAAAGATGATACGCTCTCGATGCTGTCAAGCAGCGATAACATTATCATTAGGTGAACGCTCTAAAGAATCTTATCAAAGGCTTTTTAATGCAGGAGCGAGCCGATATTTGCTAAGACATGAAGCGGCAAGTGAGGATTTGTATAGAAGATTGCATCCTGATAATATGTTGTTAATTAATCGTCTTTCTTGTATTGGAAATCTAAAGGAAATAGGATATCAAGTGGGTATGGGAATGATGGTCGGCGTCCCCGGACAAACTATCGATGGTATTATTGATGATTTGTTGCTCATGAAACGATTAAATCCACATATGATAGGTGTAGGTCCGTTCATTCCTCATGCTAAGACCCCGTTTGCCAATGAAAAATCGGGAGATATTAGGGTAACACTAATATTATTATCTATTTTAAGACTGATGTTTCCGGATGCATTGATTCCCTCAACAACTGCTCTTGCTTCGTTGTCTGAAGAGGGGCGAAAACAAGGAATTTTATCGGGCGCAAATGTTGTTATGCCTAATCTTTCGCCGCTTGCTGTGAGGGATAGATATACGATATATGATAATAAATTATCATCCGGAGCTGAAGCCGTTGAGAGTTTGGGACTATTGGAAGAAGAACTAAATTCTATTGGATATCATATAGATTATTCAATAGGAAATCATAAAAACTTTAAAGATGCATAAGTACGATCTGAAATCACATATAGCCTCTGAATTTATCAATGATGGAGAAATCAAGGCAACAATGGCTTATGCCAAATCACACAAGAATAATATTTCATTGGTTAATGAAATACTCTCTAAAGCTGCTGATGGTAAAGGTCTTGGACATCGTGATGCGGCTGTGTTGCTTGAGTGTGATGATAAAGATGTAATTGAACGTACATATGAATTGGCGCGAGAGTTGAAACAGAAGATATATGGAAATCGTATTGTAATGTTTGCCCCCTTGTATTTGTCAAATTATTGTGTAAATGGTTGTGTGTATTGTCCATATCACCTTAAAAATAAAACAATTCCGCGACGCAAACTGACACAAGAGGAAATACGTAGAGAGGTTATTGCATTGCAAGATATGGGGCATAAACGATTGGCACTTGAAACCGGAGAACACCCCCATTATAATACGATGGAGTATCTATTGGAGTCAATAAATACGATCTATTCAATTCGTCATAAAAATGGTGCGATACGACGAGTGAATGTTAATATTGCCGCTACAACGATTGATAATTATCGTTTGTTGCGTGATGCCGGAATAGGTACATATATTTTGTTTCAAGAGACATATAATAGGGCTGTTTATGAGCAGTTACACCCAAGTGGACCCAAAAGCGATTGGGCTTATCACACAGAGGCAATGGATCGAGCAATGCAAGGTGGCATTGATGATGTTGGTATTGGAGCATTATTTGGATTGTGTGATTATAGGTATGATTTTATAGGATTACTGTTGCATGCCCAACACCTTGAAGCACATTTTGGGGTGGGACCACACACGATAAGTGTGCCACGCATTCGTCCTGCTGACGATATTGATACTAAAGACTTCCCTAATGCGGTAACAGATGATGTATTTCGTCGCATTGTTGCGGTCTTGCGATTGGCAGTACCATATACAGGAATGATTGTTTCTACACGTGAATCACAACGTTCTCGCGAATTAGTGCTTGATGTGGGGGTGTCGCAATTGAGTGGTGGCTCGCGTACAAGTGTCGGGGGATATGCCGATAATATTGATGATGGTAAGTCGGCACAATTTGATATTTCTGATGAACGCACTCTTGATGAGATTGTTGCATGGCTTTTAGAATTGGGTTATGTGCCAAGTTTCTGTACTGCATGTTATAGAGAAGGACGCACCGGTGATCGGTTTATGACATTGGCAAAGAGTGGAAAAATCGGTAATTGTTGCGCTCCTAATGCGTTGATGACATTGCAAGAATATCTTTATGACTATGCCGGAGAAGAGGCACGTCTATTGGGTAAAAAGATTATAGAAAAAGAAATAAACTTGATTACCTCTGATTATATTAGGATAATAACACAAAAGCGGTTGTCAGAGATAATGGATGGTAAGCGAGATTTTAGATTTTAATAATTATGGCACCAGGTGAAGGAATTGCAATATCAGAGCGAGTACATATAGGATTTTTTGGTCGTTGCAATAGTGGAAAATCGTCATTAATAAATGCAATAACAGGTCAAGCTGTATCAGTTGTGTCGGAGCAAGCCGGGACTACAACTGATGCTGTTCAAAAAAATATAGAATTGCCGGGAATTGGAGCTGCGGTGTTAATTGATACTGCCGGCTTTGATGATGAATCGGAGTTAGGACAACAACGCATTGAAAAGACTCGTCAAGTGATGTCTAAATCAGATATTGCTGTGTTATTGTTTGTTGATAGAAATATTGAATTAGAATTAAAATGGCTCCATGATTTGCGTAAAAATGGAATTGCTATAGTTGCGGTATTGGCTCAATGTGATAAAATAGAAGATGATAAATATGTAATTGATGCAATATTGAAGCAGACAAACGAGCCATTAATATCGGTTAGTGCTAAGACAGGGGAGGGGATAGATAAGCTGTTGGAAAAAATTGCACATCATAACAAGCAAGAAACACGTTTGTTGACCGGTGGTTTGTGTAAATCGGGCGATACTGTAATGCTTGTAATGCCGCAAGATCAGCAAGCACCTAAAGGAAGATTAATAAAACCGCAGATGGAGGTTTTGAGAGAATTGTTGGATAAAAAATGTGTTGCGATGTGTTGTGGCGTAGATGAATATTCATCAGCATTGGCATCTTTAAAAACTACTCCACAATTGATAATAACAGATTCCCAAGTTTTTAAAAGGATATATGATCAATCTCCAAAAGAGGTGCCAATTACATCATTCTCAATATTGTTTGCTCGTAAAAAAGGGGATATAAATAAGTTTGTGGAGGGAGCAAAAGCAATAGCATCGTTGACAAATAATTCTCGAGTGTTAATAGCTGAAGCTTGTTCTCATATACCTCAAAATGAAGATATAGGCAGAGTTAAATTACCTCGAATGTTACGCAAATATGTTGGAGAAGATTTAGTCATTGATGTTGTCGGTGGCAATGATTATCCGCAAGATTTATCTAAATATGATTTAATTATACATTGTGGAGCTTGTATGTTTAATCGTAGCCATGTAATGAATCGTGTGTCGCAGGCTATTAATCAAGAAGTGCCTATTACAAATTATGGTGTTGCAATTGCTTTCCTAAACGGAATTTTAGATGATGTTGTCTATTAGATAGAGTTTATAGTATTTATTAACTCGTATATTGAATTTGCTATTTCCCCATTTACTGAAATCTCTGATGGACCGCTGGCATTAATTACTATAGGAGCTTCATCGGAAATCCCTATTTCATGACGTTGTAGTGCATTGGTAATCCAACGTTTAAGTATTTGATCCTCGCAAATGAGTGATGCGTGTTTATGATAAGATTTATTCGATACAAAATCTCCAATATATGCATCAAATGTTACATCATGATTGGTAAAGAGATAATTTAATTCTCCTGAAAGAATTAGGTCTTCGGTAATTCCTTCAATCATGGAACGATCGCTTCGCAATAGCCACAACCTGTTTGCAAGGGCAAGTGATTGGTTTATATCATGAGAAGAAAGAAGAATGGCTTTATTCTCTTCTCGAGCAAGTCGGTGGAGGTTGTTCATTGTTTCAATGCGAGATGCAACATCAAGAAATGCCGTAGGTTCATCAAGTATAATAATGGGGGCTTCTTGAGCTAATGCTCTTGCAATCATGGCTTTTTGTCGTTCGCCGTCAGATAGTGTGCCGACATAGTAATTAGCCTTGCTTGACATCCCCACTGCGTCTAATGAATGTTTTATTATATTGCGATCGGTAGAGTCGAGATGTCCCAAAAAACCGGTGTATGGGTGTCGTCCAAGTGAAACAAGTTCCGACACGGTTAATGCTCCGGCAAGGGTGCGGTCGGTATATACAATGCTTATTAATTTAGAACGTTCACGAAGTGGTAATGATGAAATATCTTTACCGTTAATATATACATTTCCCGTTAGTGGTTGTTGTACTCCTGATAACGTTCTTAAAAGTGTCGATTTCCCTATCCCGTTAGAGCCTAATAAACACACTAATTCTCCGCAATGTAACGATAGATTCAGTCTCGATAGAATTGTAGTTTCTTCCTTGCCATTCCTATATCCGACAGCAAGATTTTCGGTTGTTAATATGACTGATTTATGTTGACTCATTAATTAATTGAAATAGAGTATTCGTTTGCGGTTGAGTATGATATAAATGATAATGGGTACTCCTATAATGGGGGTGATGGCATTTATTGGAATTACCCCCGATGATACAGGTATAACGCTAATTAAAGTACATAATAATGCGATGACGGCTCCACATAAAGCTGTAGCCGGAAGTAATATGATATGATTGGAGGATCTTAGGGCAAGTCGAGCAATATGAGGCACAATTAATCCAATAAAGCCAATCGGTCCACAAAATGCAGTAACGATTGCAGTTAATACACCTGACAGAATTAATAATTTGTTACGAGTATATCGTATATTGACACCAAGGTTTTCGGCATATCTTGCACCTAATAGTAACGCATTAAGAGGTTTTACAAGTAAAAATGATAGGAACAGAGACGTCATAACTAAAGAGGCAAAAATGGGCAGTCTTTCAAATGTTACTCCTGAAAAATTTCCAAGTCCCCAGATGACAAAAGAGTGAACACCTTCTTGTGTGGAGAAAAAGTTAAGTAGAGAGATTGCCGATGAGGATAAATAACTGACCATTATACCAATTATGAGTAGCATTATAGAATTTTTTACTACGGAAGAAAACGCGAGCAAGATTAATATAATTATACCGGCTCCTAATAATGCTCCAATGAGAACGCTCATGTAGGAGCTGAAAGTACTTCCGATTGTGCCTCCAAGAGCCAGCATGACAATAGCTACACCAAGACTTGAACCGGTAGAAACCCCAAGTATTGATGGTCCGGCAAGCGGATTGTCAAATGTTGTTTGTAATAATAGTCCAGCAATGGCAAGAGCAGCACCGGCAAGCATTGCAGTACAAGCCATTGGAAGTCGAGTCTCCAGAATTATTACTTCCCATGTGTCGCGACTTGCTTCATTCCCAATTAATATATTTATTGCCTCTTCTAATGGAATATTTACAGAACCTATAAGTAGGCATGCGGGGAAAAGAATGAGTAACAATATGGATAATGCCCACATTGTTACTTTTGAACGACTATATGTTGATTTAGAATTATTCATTTTACCTGTTTATAGTATTTTGTTGTACTATCAGATAGGGTATTGGGATGGATAATGTTAATAAAATCTCTTAATAGCAAGTCGGGATGAAAAGGAAAATCCTCAAAGAATGTAGTTGTGGCGGTATTACAGGCATAAACTCCGCCATTAGAAAATGCATTTAAACGAGAATGTAATGAATAAATCGATTGTAATTCATCTAATGTTAAATCTTGATTAAACGTTTTAATAAACCAATAGTCGGCGTTATGTGCGCGATCATATACGGTAGCAAAATCAAGTTGAATTGACCCGGTAGATTTATCTTCTTTCCATGGATAGTCGGCTCCTGCGTCATGAAAAATCTTAGCCATATAGCTATTCCCGCCCGGAAGAAACCACACACCATCAGTAATCATCTCACTGATTACTATCGGACGATGATTGATGGTTGAAACGGAATCTTTGAGATTGTTGTAATTTTCTGATACTGCATCAAATATAGCGCAAGCAATATCCTGCTTGCCATATAATTCTCCAAATAGTTTAATCCATTCCACACGACCGAGAGGTGATGATTCCATATAATCGGCACATTCAATTATTGGAATTCCGAGTTGCTCAATTGCTCCATGTCCGGCATTTTGGAATGGGGATGTCAATATGGCGTCAGGAGAGAGTTCCAATATTTGTTCTATTGATGGAGACATAGAAGAGCCTACGTCAGAAATATGTCCCGATTCCAATCCGTTTAATATTTCAGGGATTTTATAATATTGAGCATCGCAGATGGCAGTAATTGTATTAATTGCCCCTAATTCTTTAATTGCGCCGGCGTGTACCGATGAATATACAAGAGAAGATTTAAGAGGAGTTTTAATTATTATGCCATCGGGAATATTGTCGGGATGTTTATTGTTGTCAATAAGAATATATCGTTGTAAAAGTTCATTTTTAGACCAAGGATTCTTAATGTCAACAATGGTATATGTTTTAAAATGAGTAATCGTGAGTAACTCTGCTTTAGATGTAATTGTATCACCTCCTGAGTAGGTATCATTGCTATGAGAGTTCCCTGTACAAGAAAGCAAAGAACAAAAGATAAAAAGAAGCAGATATGTAATGTATTTGGTCATGGAATTTCCTTTCTGCAAATTTAGTAATAGTTATTGGCTCTCGCAATTTAGCACAAGTATATAAAATAAAAAAATCTCGACCTGAAAAGATCGAGATTTCTATGAGTGAAATGCTATTATTTATTCAGCATATTTTTTCACGATTATTGTTGCATTGTGTCCACCGAATCCAAATACGTTGGATAATGCAGCATTGACGGTACGCTTTTGAGCTTTGCCAAATGTAAAGTTCAAATTATAGTCAATGTTTTCATCGTTGTCTCCTTCTTCGTGATTGATTGTTGGAGGAACGATGTCTTCTTGTACGGCTTTGATGCTGAAGATAGCTTCAAGTGCACCTGTTGCACCAAGAAGGTGTCCTGTCATTGATTTTGTAGAACTGATATTTAGCTTGTAAGCGTGTTCGCCAAATACATTCATAATGGCTTTAACTTCACCAACGTCACCAACAGGAGTTGATGTGCCATGAGTATTGATGTAGTCGATATCTTCAGGCTTCATCTCAGCGTCTTCAAGGGCGTTTTTCATTGCAAGAATTGCGCCAAGACCTTCGGGGTGAGTTGCTGTGATGTGGTGAGCATCGGCAGAAAGACCACCGCCTACCACTTCAGCATAGATTTTTGCACCACGAGCTTTTGCGTGTTCATATTCTTCGAGAATAAGAACAGCTGCGCCTTCGCCCATAACAAAACCATCGCGAGAAGCACTGAACGGACGTGATGCTGTTGCAGGGCTGTCGTTGCGTGTTGAAAGAGCGTGCATTGAATTAAAACCTCCAACTCCGGCAGGGAAGATAGCAGCTTCAGCTCCACCTGTAACGATGGCATCGGCTTTACCCAAACGAATGAGGTTAAACGCATCTATGATTGAGTTGTTTGATGATGCACAAGCCGATACGGTACCATAGTTTGGTCCGTGGTAGCCATATTGCATAGAAATGTGTCCTGATGCAATGTCGGCAATCATCTTAGGGATGAAGAATGGGTTGTATTTCGGACCTTGTTCTTCATGGTGTAGAGCATAGTAGCCGGCTTCTTCTTCAAAAGTGTGAAGACCACCGATACCTGCTGCAACAATTACACCAACACGATTTTTGTCTAAGTTTTCGCCTTCTTCAATGCCTGAATCATCTACGGCTTGACGGGCTGCAACAATAGCATATTGTGCATAAAGGTCAAGAGTGCGCAATGCTTTGCGGTCAAAATGATCGTTGGCATTGAAATCTTTTACCTCACACGCAAATTGTGTTTTGAATTTAGAGGCGTCGAAATGAGTGATAGGTCCTGCTCCACTAACTCCGTTAATGGCGTTTTCCCATGTGGTTTTAACGTCATTTCCAATTGGAGTGATGGCTCCAAGTCCTGTTACAACTACTCTCTTTAATTCCATTATGAAATTTTAGATGAAAAAGGGGTTATTATTTGTTTGCTTCGATGTAAGAGATAGCGTCACCTACAGTTTGGATGCCTTCTGCTTTGTCATCGGGAATAGTAATACCGAATTCTTTTTCGAATTCCATGATAAGTTCTACAGTGTCAAGGCTATCTGCACCAAGATCTTTTGTGAATTCTGCAGTTTCTGTTACTTCATTTTCATCAATACCAAGTTTGTCTACGATAATAGCTTTAACTCGAGATG
>CAZCEB010000037.1:0-9335 GCA_964497305.1 uncultured Muribaculaceae bacterium
GCTTGTAAGTAACATTGTGCCATTTTCAGCACAAGAAAAAACATCAACCGATAGTTTAAACATTATTATTCCGGGGAAATTAAACCATTGTAATTCACACGATTTAAAGTTAAAAGAATTATTAGTACCAACTGCACTTGTTGGCCTATCGGCTCTTTTTGTTAATACTCCCGGCTTCGTGTCCTCAAAAGAACACATTCAAGAAGAAATTGTTGGGAACGGAATACGAAAAACCTACATTGATGATTATCTTCAATACTCTCCTATGATAGCAACATATGGCCTAAATATCTGTGGAATAAAGGGTAAACACAATTTTAAAGATCTAACTATTTTACTTGCCATGTCATATGCAACAATGGGTATTGCTGTTAATTCAATGAAATTAATTTTTCGCGAGAAAAGACCTGACAGTAATGCTCTTAACTCATTCCCATCCGGACATACAGCAACTGCATTTATGGGTGCAGAATTCCTTTATAAAGAATATAAGGAGAGAAAACCTTGGATAGGTTATATAGGATATGCAGTGGCAGCAACAACCGGATGCCTGCGCGTTTACAACAATCGGCATTATTTTAATGATGTTATTGCCGGTGCATGTATAGGTATTATGAGTACTAAATTTGCATATTGGCTTTATCCTAAATGTTTTAAGAACTCAAAATGTAATCAAAATATATCAATTAGTGGCATGCCATATTATTCAACTAATGAAATTGGAATGAGTGTTCATATTCAATTTTAATCTAAAATCTTTTTAATGTTACTATTATAGTTCTCTTCTTAATTGTTTCGCTCGTTTATCGTTCAAACATGCTAAAAATTACCTGATACCCATCATTACTTTGCTCATGGTATTTTTAGTTAAAATAGCATAATTCGCTTATTTGTATTTGGTTTATGTTATAAACCGATTTATATTTGCATTGATTAATAAGGATGATTGCGCATAGTTCTTTATTTTTTCACCAGATAGTTTATTTTATAAACCTATTTAAAAACGACACAATTATGGAAGAACGTAGATTAACTGAACAAGAAAGCCTCGCTTTAATCACCTCAATGATTAAAAATACACAAAAAAGGATGGAACTTGGCTCCGGCAATATACTCATGGCATGGGGCTACATAACAACCATCACAGCTCTAATTATTGGGATCGGTTATTTTCTCACCGGCAATGTTTTATGGATGTGGCTATGGTTTGCAATCCCTGTAATAGGATATCCATTACACTATTTCCTTGCCAAGAAAAAAGAGAAAAAGGTATTAGTCAAAACAGCTGTAGATAACTATATTTCAGGGATATGGAGCACAATTGGCATTTTCTTTGCCATATTAATGGTAATATGTCTGATTTTCGGATTGAATGGTTACAATGCTTGGGGTACAATGTATTTAATAACGCTTCCTTGTTGTGGATTTGGCACAATCTCAACCGGAATTATTCTTAAAGAAAAATCCCTCATTATTGGAGGAATGACAAGCATGATTATTGGTGCATTGTTCATAATGTGCTATATTTGTCAAATTAATATTTTCGGTTATGACATTTTTGCATTTGCATTGAGTTTTGCTGTTATGATGATCATACCGGGACATATTATTAATAAAAAAGCAAAATGCTAAAAGAATTAAATCCTATATTACATTCACAATTGCGCCTTGCAATCATGTCAATTCTCATGACTGTCGAGGAAGCTGACTTTGTATATCTCAAAGAGCATACTCAATCAACCGCAGGGAATTTAAGTGTACAAATAGATAAATTACTAAATGCCGGATACATCTCTATTGAGAAAGGATTTGTAGGGAAAAAAACACGAACGACCTGTCGTATAACACAATTGGGGCAACAGGCATTTGAAGAATACGTTAATACATTAAAAACCTATCTAAAACTATAACAAAAGCGTGGCTAAATCATGCCACGCTTACTTATTTTAGTAATTCCATTGCGACATCACGTGAAGCATTAATCAAATGGGGGAAATGGGCATCGCTATTGATGATTATAGGCACCCCATTTTCCCTTAAATATGGTAACCATGCCACACTTGGGAACATGCGGTGATGGTCAACCCATGCTTTTGTATTAATCTCAACAATAACCCCCTTTTCAATAATCAAATCCATCAAATCATATACTAATTTGCGATACCATGCTTCTTGTTCTATGCCTTCTTTATAATGACTTGCATTATGACCGATTTTATCAAAATGACCTATAATATCAAAACCTCCGGTTTGAAGCATTTCCATTGATTGATGATAATATGTTTCTACGACATGACGAATATCTTTATTAAAATATCGTTCCATCTTGATTTTGAAATTCTCAGCGCTACCATCAACATCAATATATCCAAAATCTGATGGAATAAAATGTATGGAGCCTATGCGATAATCCAACGGTATTGCATCGAAATAGGAATTCAATGGTCCCCATTCTTTTCCCAAATAATCAATTTCCATTGACGCATATAGCTTTATCAGTCCTGCGTATTTTATTTTAAGCCTATTGAATTCTTCCAAATATTTAGAAACATTCTCATGTTTCATATTACATGTAGAGTTAATGGGGATAGGCGAATGGGGGGAAAAACCATAGTGAGTAAATCCCATTTCTATTGCCGATTTAACAAAATCTTCCATTTCGGCACGTCCATCACAAAATTGGGTATGCGAGTGAAGATTATACAATCGGCTATCCCCTATTTCTTGCAGAATATCCATTAATAGTCAAATTCTCTTTTTAACTTTCCGGTATTAATGCGGTGCATATAATACTTGAATATGATATACAATATTAAAGCGACCAGCCAACCACAACTCACAGAAATGCCATAGTCAACCCCAAAGCCTTCAGGATTTGGAGCATATAGAATATAAGACATACTCACCGCTGTCATAAACATCGCCGGGATGAGTGTTATTATATATAGTTTTTTCTTGCGAGCAAGATACACTGTTACTGCCCACAATGTAAACACAGCAAGAGTCTGATTACACCAAGCGAAATAGCGCCATAACACGCTAAAATCAATCAGCATTATAAAAAATGATGCCGCAAAAATGGGAACTGATACGAGCAATCGCTTCACAATCTTTGATTGATCGATATGCAGAAAATCGGCAGCAATGAGACGTGCACTTCTCAATGCGGTATCTCCCGATGTGATAGGTGCAGCAACAACTCCAAGCAATGCAAGAATACCGCCAAATGAACCCAGCCAAGAAATTGACAAATCATTAACCAATACTCCCGCACTATTATTGTGCTCTGCCATATATTGAGTCAAGCCATCATATCCTCCTGTAAATGCGATTGCCGCTGCAGCCCATATCAACGCAACAATTCCCTCGGCAACCATTGCTCCATAGAATACCGGTCGTGCAAGTTTTTCATTTTTCAAGCATCGTGCCATCATTGGCGATTGGGTTGCATGGAAACCTGAAATTGCGCCACACGCTATTGAAACAAACATCATTGGGAATATAGGTAAATCCTTGGGATGACGGCTGGCAAATCCATCACTAAACCCATCTGGAATAGTGAAATTACCGAATAGCAATACACCAAGTATTCCAAATGCCATAAACAATAAAGCAAAACCAAATATGGGATAGAGATTACCAATGAGTTTATCTATTGGCAATACTGTTGCAAGCATATAGTAAACAAATATCACAACTACCCAAAATGTGCGATCTAACGATTCCGGTGTCATTCCGGCAATCAAATCGGCCGGCTGGCTTACAAATACAGCTCCCACCAATATCATCAACACAAGCGAAAATACTCGCATCACTTGTTTTATACCAACGCCCAACTCATTTCCAACAACCTCTGGTAAAGATGCGCCATTGGCTCTGATTGAAACTGCGCCTGATATAAAATCATGAACGGCTCCGGCAAATATAGTCCCGATAACAATCCATATAAATGCTGCAGGACCAAACATTACACCCATAATTGCACCAAAAATAGGACCAAGTCCGGCTATATTCAAGAATTGAATTAAAAACACTTTCCATGTGGGCATAGGTATATAATCAACATTATCTCGCATTGTGTATGCCGGCATTGCACGATTTTTATCTATACCGAAAATCTTTTCTACGGCATATCCGTATATAAAATATCCGCCCACCAATACAGCAAGAGCGACTAAAAAAGTTACCATAAGCTCAATTATTTATATTCTAATTGTATAACATTGTTTGAGATTTCAATTAATCTCATTCTCATTTTTCTAATATTTTTCTCAAGAGACAATATTTCATCGCAATTATCTATATTGCCCGAAGCATACTGACGGCGCAACACCTCAAGTCTCTTTACATCATTTTTTTGTTTGTTACATGCATCAACATACTCTTCCATTGCCTCACGCGCCTCCGGATTTTTAAAATCACTCCATTTGGTATAGATTACCCCTCCGGGCATTTCAATCACAAAATCAGATTTACTCACTTTATGTATTGTTCCAAATGAATTTATCTCGGCAAGCTTCTCAGCATAATCCACTCCTTCAATCCATGTATCACGATATGAATTTATCTTGGCATAATTACGCAAATTACTATCTTCAATGGGATAATTTTCACGCATCTCCTTTGGTATGAATTTATATATCGTAACCATTCCATCATCACGGCCTCGATCTGTTGCCCACCAACCGATTCCGGTAATTTCATCTATGGCATACATGTAATCGTTATATGGAGAATTGTAAGGCATACCAATGTTTTGAGGTTGTAAAAATTCGTTTTCATCTTTTCGTGATATAAATATATCATATCCTCCCAATGAATTCTCTCCATCATTGGCATAATACATTGTTATCCCATCACTCATGAGAAATGGGAAATTAGCATCTCCGCCTTCATTCAAATTATCGCCCAAATTGTGTGGCTTCTCCCATTTTCCATCAGAAAGCTGACTTGTGGTTACCAATACATAATTTTCATTTTCATCAGGAGCAGCCCATATCATTGAGTTTTTACTCTCAGTAATATATACCGTAGCCAAAGGAGCAGCATCGAAATTCTCCGGCAATACATCTCTGGAATTTATAGAGCCACTCTCTTGAGATAATTTATAAGCCTTAAAAAAAGTGTCGGCATCAACAGCAATACTATCTATTATCTCTATATTCTCCACACGATCAAGCATTGCTTGCATTTTTAAAATTCGGTTACTTAGTAATTTCACCTCATCAGGCATCTTTTTATTATCCTCTTCCAACGCTTTTTTATAAGCGTCCATATAAGTTATTGCATCATCAACACGATAATCCATAAAAGCAATTTCAGCAAGATATCGAGGAGATTCCGCTATTTTTTTCTTATGTGCAAACTCCAAATATGGTATTGCATCTTTAGGATTTCCTGTTTGCATCAAGCAAACTCCCACCCAATGATTTAACGCCGCATCCTTTGGGCGAACTTTCAATCGTTTCTCAAACACCGGCAATGCTCCGGCATAATCTCCCGCGCGATACATATCCTTTGCCTCTTCATATGTAACAGCCGAAGATATTCCACATGCCAATATCACAAACAATATATTTACTAAAATGCGTCTATACATAATACTTTCAATTATAATTCAAAGGTAACAACAATTAGTAAATTAGCCAAAATAAAATTGGTTACGCTGTAATTATATCGTAAATTTGCAGGAAATATAAATCCCGATTATGAGATTACGCATTTTTGCATCTATAATACTGTTTCTGACTTTTGTTTCAGCGTTTCGGTTAGATGCCGAAAACTCCGATACGATCCCACGTATTAGCCTCATTACTTGTCATGCGGGTGCCGATGTATATGAACTTTGCGGACACACTGCATTAAGAATACAATATAATGGAAATGACGATGTTGTAAACTATGGCTTGTTTGATTTTGATTCCTCTAATTTTGTTTATCGATTTGTTAAAGGAGAAACCGATTACCTTGTTGGGGCTTATCCATTCAAATATTTCATAAGAGAATATCAGCGCAACAACCGCCGAGTTGTTGAACAACAATTAAATATCACCCCGGAACAAGCGTGGGAAATCATAAAACTACTATCTATAAATCTGCGTCCCGAAAATCGAGTCTACCGATACAATTATGTGAAAAATAATTGCGCTACACTACCCATTGGCATTATAGAAAAAGCCGTTGGCGATAGCATCACATTTTCAACGCCCACAATCCCTGGTTCGGAAGAATGGTCGTTCCGCGACGAGATGAGACACTTCCATCGCAACTACCCATGGTATCAATTTGGGATTGATTTGGCATTGGGCGTGGGGCTTGACTATAGGTTACCACTTCGTGAGAAAATGTTTGCCCCCGAAGCCCTTGAGCAAATGATGTATGGTGCCACAATTACCGATTCTATAGGCAATAAGATACCTATCGTTTCCGAAACGCTCATTATCAACAATGGAACCCCCAACGGAGCGCAATTAGAGCCAACGCCGTGGTATCTAACGCCAATGGTTGCATGCTCGCTATTATTTGCCATCATTCTTGCATTTACAATTAGAGACATTCTCCGCAAGAAGGTTACACGATGGATTGACTGCTCATTATTTACCTTATTTGGATTAATGGGGTGTTTGCTCACATTTTTGATTTTTATATCAGTACATGAAGCGACATCACCCAATTATCTATACATTTGGTTAAATCCATTATGCTTTATTGCCGCAATTGGTGTATGGTTAAAAAAATGCAAGAACATCTTAATCTGCTATCATTTTATTAACTTTGTAGCATTATTGTCATTAATGACTGCATGGCAATGGTTAGGGCAATCAGCCAACATTGCATTTCTGTCACTAATCATGTGCAGTTTAGTGCGTTCGTTTAATTACTATTATATCAATAAATGCGCCGTAAAGAAAACCGCATAACCAGCCGTATAGCTCTTGCCATCATAGCTTCGATGGTAACAATGGGGATTGCCGCACAAGCTCCGGCAAAACGCCCCACTCTTGTTGTTGGCATTATGGTTGACGGGCTGAATAGCGATTATCTTGAATTATTGAAAGGATATTTCGGTGAAGGCGGGTTTAAGAAACTGATGCGCGATGGTATTACCTTTGAAAACGTTGAATATGGACCTGGTGTAGATAAAGCATCGGCAACGGCAATGATTTTCACAGGTACAACAGCATCGGTCAATGGTATTTCAGCATCAACGATATATGATACCGAAAAGAAGATTGACTATCCAATATTGCTTGATCCATCAAAAATAGGGAATTACACCAATGAGACCTATTCACCATCGGCACTATTGGTTTCAACACTTTCTGATGAAATACGCATTGACGGTGGGGGAACAGGATATGTTTATTCGATTGCTCCCGATGCCACCCAAGCAATACTGATGGCAGGACATGCCGGAAATAGCGCATTTTGGATTAATGACATTACAGGGAGATGGGCTACAACGACATATTATAAAGATGTACCAACTCCTATCCAAACGCGCAACTATCGCATTCCGCTATCCAAGCGTTTAGATACGCTGTCTTGGACTCCGGCAATGCCTCTTGACAGATACCCCGACATTCCTGAATACAAACGTCATTATCCATTCAAACATTTATTTTTATCAAACGATAAAGATCGTTATCGTGCATACAAAGTAGCTGCTCCGGTAAATACCGAAGTTACTGCCCTTGCAACAGAATACATCAGGAGTCTATCGCTTGGGAAACGTGATGTTATGGATATGCTCAACATTGCATATACTGTAACGCCCTACCCTTATACAAAAGAGATTGACAATCGTGTTGAGCTAATGGATAGTTACATCCGACTTGACAAAGATTTAGATCAACTATTTAAAGCAATTGACAAAAATGTAGGCTTAAACAATTCCCTCATTTTCATTGCCGGAACTCCTGCATCGATTACAGGTCGTCGAGATGACGAGAGGTGGAACATCCCATCGGGAGAGTTTTCTCCACGCAAAGCCATATCTCTTCTTAACATGTATTTAATGGCTATTCATGGAAATGGGGAATGGATAAACGGATATCACGACAACAAATTTTACCTCAATCACAAGCTCATAAAAGAACGTGATATAAATATCAAAAACATTCGTAGTGATGCGGCTGATTTCTTAGCTCGCATGAGTGGAGTCAGCAACGTTATTACGATTGACGATATTATATCGGGAAATGCAGAAAATAGTGTTGCATTGCGACGCAACACACATATTAAACATGCAGGAGATATATATGTTACAATAAATCCGGGGTGGGAAACAGTTGAAACTCATAACGGAAAAGAAAAACGCACTACTGCTCGTAATGTTGCAACTAATACCCCTGTATATATCCTATGCCCGGGAATTACACCTCAAACAATTAATACAGAGGTTGATGCATGCCTCATTTCTCCTACTGTCGCGCGTCTTCTGCGCATACGTTCTCCTAATGCATCATCAATGAAACCGATACGCCTATAACACTTTATCGGCTTCAACTCTCTTATATTTCAATGATTTAAACTATCTTTGCAGTCGTTAAACCATTTTCGCGTGGTTTAATAGCTATTATAACTTTTGAAATAATAAAAACTATATAAAATGTCATTTACATCACTATTAAACAAACTCTTTGGCAATAAGTCGCAACGAGACTTAAAAGAGATTAAACCCATCGTTGATAAAATCAACGCTCTCGGTCCTGCAATGAAAGAGCTTTCTAACGATGACCTTCGTGCAAAAATAGCTGAAGTGCGTCAAGCTCTTGCCGATAGCATTGCCGATGACCAAAAAGCAATAGATGAGCTAAAAATCAAAATCGAGGAACTCCCTTTTGAGGAACGCCAACCGCTATGGGATAATATTGACAAACGAGAAAAGAACATTCTCGAAACCCTCGACAATGAACTTGATCGTCATCTTCCTGTAGTTTATGCCGCAATTCGTGAAACAGCAGCTCGTTTTGCCGCAAATGAAACGGTTGAAGTTACAGCCAATCAGATGGACCGCGACCTCGCTGCTCAAGGTCGAGATTTCGTTACCATCGAGGGAGATAAAGCAATTTATACCAATCACTGGATTGCCGGTGGCAACGAGGTGAAATGGGACATGATTCACTATGATGTTCAGCTCATTGGTGGTACAGTACTTCATCAAGGGAAAATAGCCGAAATGGCTACCGGTGAAGGAAAAACCCTTGTTGCAACACTACCGGTATTCCTTCGTTCATTGACCGGTAAAGGTGTTCACGTCGTAACAGTCAACGATTATCTGTCTAAACGTGACTCGGAATGGATGGGACCATTGTACATGTTCCATGGTTCAA
>CAZCEB010000037.1:9345-10770 GCA_964497305.1 uncultured Muribaculaceae bacterium
TTCAACAGTTGATTGTATTGATAAACACCAACCCAATACTCCTCAACGTCGCGCAGCTTATAATTGCGATATTACATTTGGTACAAACAATGAATTTGGCTTTGACTACCTTCGCGACAACATGGCTATGTCTCCACTTGACATGGTACAACGCAAGCACTATTATGCTATTGTCGATGAGGTTGACTCTGTGTTGATCGACGATGCTCGTACTCCGCTCATCATTTCAGGTCCTGTACCCAAAGGCGATGACCAGCTATTTATGGAATATCGTGGTAACGTTGAACGCGTAGTGCAAGCTCAACGCCGTCTCGTTACTCAAATCCTCAGTGATGCAAAAGCTAAAATCGCGTCTGACGACAAAGAGACTCGCAAGGAAGGTGCATTACTATTATTCCGCGCATTCAAAGGGCTTCCAAAGAATAGCGCATTAATTAAATACCTCAGTCAAGAAGGCATCAAGCCTTTATTACTTGAAACTGAAGCATATTATCTCCAAGATAACGGACGAGAAATGCCAACGGTTACTGACCCACTATTCTTTGTAATCGATGAAAAAAATCGTAGCGTTGAACTCACCGATAAAGGTATCGATGAATTAACCGGTAAAAGTAACGACCCTCAATTCTTTGTGCTTCCCGATATCGCAGCACAACTTTCTGAGGTTGAAACAATCTCCGATGTAGCCGAGCGCCAACAACGCAAAGACGAATTGATGCAAAACTATGCAATCAAAGCCGAACGTGTTCACACCGTTACTCAGCTATTGAAAGCATATACTCTATTTGAAAAAGATGTGGAATATGTTATCGATGACAACAAAATCAAGATTGTTGACGAGCAAACAGGCCGCATCATGGAAGGTCGTCGTTACAGCGATGGTCTACACCAAGCAATAGAAGCTAAGGAAGGGGTTAAAGTTGAAGCCGCAACTCAAACATTTGCGACTATCACGCTACAAAACTATTTCCGCATGTATCACAAGCTTGCGGGGATGACCGGTACTGCCGAAACTGAAGCAGGCGAGTTTTGGGACATCTACAAACTCGATGTTGTAACTATCCCAACCAACCGTCCCATCGCACGTTTTGACCTCAATGACCGCGTGTATAAAACAAAGAAAGAAAAATATGCCGCAGTAATAGAGGAAATTGTCAGACTCCGAGAAGAGGGACGCCCCGTTCTTGTTGGTACTACATCGGTAGAAATCTCCGAGCTATTGAAACGTATGCTTGACATGCGCCACATCCCTTGTCAAGTACTCAATGCCAAGCTCCACCAAAAAGAAGCCGAAATTGTGGCTCTTGCAGGTCGTGCAGGCACAGTAACCATTGCCACCAACATGGCAGGTCGTGGTACCGACATCAAGCTCACTCCTGAAGTGAAAGAAGCCGGAGGTCTTGCAATCATCGGTACAGAACGTCA
>CAZCEB010000038.1:0-10682 GCA_964497305.1 uncultured Muribaculaceae bacterium
AGATACAAACTATCGCAGAATACTGTGGCATAACAGATTTGAAATATTTTTTTAAACTTTTTAAAAAGTATATTAATAAGTCTCCTACATCGTATCGAAAAGATTTATTAGATAAATAAATTCACACTACTAATTTTTATATTTATCGAAAATTAGGTGGATTACCGGTGAAGATAACTCAATTAGCTCGAGGCGTGTCGGTTGGAAATGAAATTGAATATACCGATGAGGTTACTCTCGGACGTTCTTTATTAAATCGTACGTTATTTAGCGATTCATTTAATAATACATAAAATATCTGTGTGATGTTGAATGATGGTAAAATAAAATTGAGAGCATTAGAACCTACAGACTTAGATGTGTTGTATTGTTGGGAAAATGATGCTTCATTATGGAATGTTGGTAGCACAATTGCTCCTTTTTCCAGAAAACAATTGTGGGATTATATCGAGACATATAATAGCGATATTTTCAGTACACATCAGTTGCGTTTTATCATTGAAGATTGTGAATTGAGTAAAACTGTAGGGACAATTGATTTATATGATTTTGATGCTGTTAACAGACGTGCGTTTGTGGGAATTTTAATTGCTCCTGAGAGCGGACATAAAGGATATGCTACGCGTGCATTGCTGCTATTATGGGAGTATGTGTGTGAACGCATAGGAATGCATCAACTTGTCGCTGTGGTTCCAATAGAGAATCTATATAGTATGAAATTATTTGAAAAATGTGGATATAAAAAAACAGCTACGTTGCAATCGTGGTTAAGAGTAGGGGATAAGTATAAAAATGTAGCTATTTACCAGCGTATTTTAAATAAATCTAATTGTTATTGATATTTTTAGGGTGGTAAAGCCAGCCACGATAGGCTTTACCCATAGTACGAACAATAGTGTGCCAATAACTATCTTTGTGTACCTTTAATAGATTTGTTATATCAGAAATGGATGTTACAGCCCATACATTTTTGCGAAGTTCATCCTTTAGTTGACCTATATCCCATCCACTATATCCGATAAAGAATTTGATAATCCCCTCGGTGGGATATCCTGAATTAATGTATTTAACAACAGCATTGAAATCCCCTCCTACATATAATCCCGGTATAATCTCATGAGAATTAGGTATAATCTCACCAAGTGAATGGATGTAAAAGAGTCTGTCTTCAGACATTGGTCCTCCGCAATATACCGGAATAGGGGATGAACATGATATTTCGGCAATTATAGATTGAAGATTATGTCGAGTTTTATTGTTAAGGATAAAACCCATTGTTGATTTGTTGTCGTCGTAATCTGTAAGGCAAATTACGGCATGATTGAAATAGTCATCATTCAAGAATGGCTCAGCTACAAGCAACGCTCCTTGAAATGGAGCGTTGTTATTGTTAATGTTGATATTGAAAAGGAATGATGAGATTTTATCCATTATTCTTGTTCTGCAAGATATTTCTCAACATCAAGAGCTGCACGACATCCCATTCCTGCTGCAGAAATTGCCTGCCGATAGCGTGGATCCGCAACGTCTCCGGCAGCAAACACTCCAGGGATATTTGTAGCTGATGTTGGACCTTCAAGTTTTATATATCCAGTTTCATCAAGGTTGATGAAATCGCGGAAAATATCGGTATTGGGTTTGTGTCCTATAGCAAGGAAGAAACCATCAATTGAGATGTCAAATTCTCGCTCTTTATTAGTCCCTTTATGCTCAACAAGGTGTGCACCTTCAAGGAATTCTTCTCCAAATAAGCCAATAGTGTTAGTATTGAAAAGCACTTCTATGTTTTCTTTGTCAAATACACGTTTTTGCATTACTTGTGATGCACGTAAATAATCTTTGCGAACAATCATATATACTTTAGACGCAAGATTACTGAGATATAGTGCTTCTTCGCAAGCTGTATCACCTCCACCCACTACAGCTACAGTTTTTTTACGATAAAAGAAACCATCACAAGTAGCGCATGCTGATACTCCTATACCATTGTATTTTTTTTCATCAGAGAGGCCGAGATATTTGGCTGAAGCTCCGGTTGCGATGATGATGGTGTCGGCTTTAATTACAGTTCCATCTTCAATTGTAGCTTCTAAAGGCTTTTTGTTGAAATCTACGCTTGTAACAAGTCCTGCACGCATGTCTGTACCGAAGCGTTCTGCTTGACGACGAAGATCTTCCATTAATTGAGGTCCGGTTACGCCCTCAGGATAACCAGGGAAATTTTCTACTTCTGTGGTAATGGTTAATTGTCCGCCAGGTTGCAAGCCTTCGTATAGAATAGGCGATAAATTAGCACGAGAGGTATAAATGGCTGCTGTATAACCGGCAGGACCTGAGCCAATAATGAGGCATTTAGTTTTGTTTTCACTCATGAGTATATGTTTTTATCTTAGGTCTATAATCTCAGCATTTGGATATTTTTTCTTGTCAAAAACAAAAGTTTGATGAGATGCTGATTTAATGGTTTTTATATTTATAGTTTTGATTGTTACTATATTTTTATCAATTGTTAAAGCAATTTCTGTTGGGTATAACGTTGTTGAATTTAATGTTACAATTGCCTTATTTATATTTGTATTTTCTGCTTTTAATGGAATTAATTGTATGCGATATAAACTATTGGCTGATTTTAGTAAAATTGCATTATATTGCATGCGAAAGGAGTTGATTATTGCAAAAGGATTAACTTGTTGTAATTCTTCAATTGTTGGCTCAGTTATATTTACTTCATTTGTGTCAGCCGAATATGTCCATTGTGTGCGTCCATTATACCATATGGACAATTGGGGTGTTGATAAAAAGAATTTGTCTCCAGATATTACTATCTCTCCTTCTGTAGAGTTTTCTACTCCCGATAATACAAATTGAGCTGAAATACTCCCATCTTTTTGATATTTTTCTGATGCATTGTCTAAAATTTCATTTGCTGTAATGGCGCAAATATTATTTGTACAGATAAATATAAATGAGAGAAATACTATATAGTTAATGATTTTTTGTTTCATATTATAAACAACTAAAAAAATAACAAATTGTTTATCCCATTTCAAGAATTCGTTCAAGTTGAAGGGAATCAACCAACACTTGACGAGGTTTGCCCCCTTGAGCAGGTCCTACAATTCCAGCCGCTTCCATCTGATCCATGATGCGTCCGGCTCTATTATAGCCTATTTTATAAGCTCGTTGTAATGATGACGTTGAAGCTGTCTGGGAATTGATTATTGAGCGAGCTGCATCTTCAAACAAAGGATCTCTATCGGTAATATTGCCTAAGCCACTACTTTCTGCTGCTTCAGGAATGTATTCAGGAAGCATGTATGCTTCTTCATAGCCGATTTGTTCATCTATGCTATCGCAAATTGCTTCAACTTCATCTGTACTGATAAAAGCACATTGAACACGATCCATTTCTCCATCACGAGAGAATAGTAAATCTCCTTTCCCTATTAGTTGATTGGCTCCTGTTCGGTCAAGGATTGTGCGAGAATCCACCATTTGGCTAACGCGGAATGCAACACGACCAGGGAAATTCGCTTTAATGATACCGGTAATAACATTGGTAGAGGGACGTTGTGTAGCTATAATCATGTGCATACCCACTGCACGTGCTTTTTGAGCAATGCGGGCAATAGGAGTTTCTACCTCTTTGCCTGCAGTCATAATTAAATCAGCAAATTCGTCAACAATAACAACGATATAAGGTAGGTAACGATGTCCTTTTTCAGGATTAAGACGATGATTAGTAAATTTATTGTTGTACTCTTTTATAGAACGGACATTAGCATCTTTTAATAAAGAATATCTGTTGTCCATTTCTACGCAAAGAGAGTTTAATGTTGCTACTACTTTGTTGGGATCCGTGATAATTGCATCCTCTTCTTCTGGTAATTTAGCAAGGAAATGGCGCTCTAGTTTGCTGTATAAACTGAATTCCACCATTTTAGGATCTATAAGAACAAATTTCAATTCCGCCGGATGCTTTTTGTATAATAAAGAAGCAATTATAGCATTCAGACCTACAGATTTACCCATACCTGTTGCTCCGGCAACAAGTAAGTGTGGCATTTTTGCAAGGTCAGCAACAAATACTTCATTTGAAATAGTTGCCCCCATAGCCATTGGTAAATCAGCTTTTGATTCTTGATATTTTTTTGAAGAAATAATAGAACGCATTGAAACTATTTGTGGTTCTTTATTGGGTACTTCAATTCCTATTGTTCCTTTGCCAGGAATAGGGGCAATAATGCGAATTCCTAATGCAGCTAAACTGAGAGCTATATCGTCTTCCAATCGTTTAATTTTTGCAATGCGTACACCTTCTGCAGGAATTATTTCATAAAGCGTTACAGTAGGTCCTACTGTTGCTTCAATATGAGATATTGCTATGCCATAGTCGTTTAGCGTTTTTGTTATACGTTCTTTATTTTCTTCTTGTTCTTTTTGATCAACACTGTTTTCTGTTACTTTGTGTTCTTTCAATAAATCAATAGATGGGAAACGATAACGAGATAATTCAGCAGTTGGATCATATACATCTTCTGTAATCTGCTCTGCTTCTTCGATTTCCGGTTTTATGATTGTCAATGTTGGATCATTAGAATCAGTATTATTAAAGTTTTCTGATATAATATCTATTTCATCGATTTCTTCGGATTTTGGTTTAAATTCAGAAGTGAGAGTTTCTTTTTCTTCGAAATCAACAAGTGTAGGATTTGCAATTGGAGAGTCTTCTAATCCTGTTTCTGATATATAATTATCGCTTTGTTCAGATTCCTTGCGAATTCGTGCTTGCCTGTTTAGAATAGCTTTCTTAGAATATATAATTAAAGCTCTGATTTCATTAAAAAAGATTAATGCTACAATTGTCAGTAGAATGATACTAACTCCTAAAGCGCCCCATATATTAGTTGTGCGTAATAAGAAATCATTGACAAAATGACCATGCTCTCCCCCCCAATAGATATACGAATTGCTATTGAATGTAATGAGATCTGTTACAATCGAAAGAGTAATGGAAATGATAATACACTTAAAAGTAAATGACCAAAATCGAATCTTATATATTTTTAAAAGAGTAAGACCTATAGAGGCTAAATAGAAAATGAGTACTAATGCTCCAATTCCAAGACCTTGAGTGATTAATGAATGGGAAAGAACTGCGCCAAATGGACCACCTGCATTCTGTATAGATTGATTTTGTTGAGATAATTCACTAATAGAATTGTGTAAAACACGACTTTGGTCAATATCTCCCACCGAGAAATAAGATATTGAAATGACAAGAAGATAAACAGCACAAATGAGCATTGATACCCCTAATAGGATATGTGTGCGTTTGTCTTTAATAAAAGCCATTATATTATAATGATTTTTATCATTTTTGTTCTTGTTTGAACTATTCCTTCCGTTTTTATTTGATTTTGTTTGATTCTGTTCTTGTAAACAATCAGGGTCAAAACTATCGGTAGATATATTATATGAATTCATGTATGCTTATTGTGGCATTATAAATTATAGATTATGCAGAGCTTGTATTGTTGCAATTGGATCTTGTGCCGAGAATACAAAATTTCCTGCAACAAGGATGTCTGCTCCGGCTTCAGATAATAGAGTTCCTGTTTCTAAGTTTACACCTCCATCAACTTCAATTAGAGCCTTAGATTCGCTTTTGGTTATTAATTCTTTTAATTGACTGACTTTTTTTAAAGAATTAGGAATAAATGATTGACCTCCAAACCCAGGATTAACAGACATGATTAAAACCATGTCAACTTCTGTAATTATGTCTTCAAGCATTATTACCGGAGTTGCGGGATTGAGTGTAACAGCAGCTTTCATCCCGGCTTGTTTTATTTGTTGAATAGTGCGATGAAGGTGTGGACATACTTCATAATGTACATTCATTATTTCTGCACCACAATCGCGTACTTGTGATACATATTTTTGAGGCTCAACAATCATTAAATGAACATCGAGTGGTTTTTGTGCTGTTTTCTGAACTGCTTTGATTACAGGAAAGCCAAAAGATATATTGGGGACAAAAACACCATCCATTACATCAAGATGTATCATGTCTGCAACACTTGAATTAAGCATTTCAACGTCACGCTGTATGTTTCCGAAATCGGCAGATAATAGAGATGGAGAAACTTGCATAATCGATTATTTTATTGATGATTGTTCTTTGGGTTTGATTAAATTCCAAATAATAAATATAATACATACCCCTCCAATTGCAAGCCCGCCATATGTGAGATAATGATTATATTCTTCTATTTTTAAGAGTAAATCCTCTGTTGTTTCGATACCGGGAATTGTAGTTAAAAGATATCCAACTGCAGCAAGAGCAATATTCCATATTAGTGCTCCTAATGTTGTAAATATTGTAAATTTTGTGATGTTCATACGGGCTAATCCCGCAGGAATTGAGATTAATTGTCTAATGCCAGGAATGAGTCTGCCAATGAAAGTTGATAATGAACCTTTTTTGTCAAAGTATCGTTCTGCTTGTTCGACTTTTGCCTTATCAAGCAATAAAATATGTCCTAATCGGCTGTCAACAAATCTATATATAATGGGGCGTCCTAACCATAGAGCTAAATAATAATTAACATATGCTCCAACAAGAGCACCTGCAGTTGCTACAATTATTACAATATATATATTCATGTTGGCATTAGCTTGAAGAGCTAAATATGCTGCAGGAGGTACTACCAATTCAGATGGAAATGGGATAAAAGAACTTTCTATAATCATAAAAATAAAAACAAACCAATAATTGGCATTTTCGCAGAACCAATTAAAAAATTCGCTTGCCCAACTGGCAGAATCCAATAAAATTAAATCTAACATAATATATAATATAAATTATTGACAAAGGTACGACCTTTAAATAGAAAAACAAATCCTTTTTTAGATTTACTCATTATAAAATTCCAATATTAGAAAACATATTTTTGTAGAATTCAGCTTTCTTCTCTATTGGAAGAGGATAGGCTCTAGATGTTGATGGCATTCTGAAAATCTTTATCTCTTTTCCAAGTATAGATGTTTTAATGTAACTACCCATATTTGGTATCGTCGTATTTGTTAATTGTGCAATTATCTGAGCTGCTTTTTCTCCGGTTGATACAATGGCTTGGCAATTTGGCAAATATTCTAATGTATTGAATAAGGGTAGAGGTGTGATTATTTCAAGATATTTGTCGGATGCATTATCTTTTAACCGCTTGATTTCTAAAGCAGAGTCTCCAATTGCAATATTATATTCTCTTAGGAATGTTTTTATTTCATCTAATTTGAATTGTTTTAAGGAATTTTTTATGAATGAATTTTTGTCATTGTAGAAAATTAATCCCATTATTCTCCAAAAATCATTTATATAATTTGGATAATAGAATTCCATTGCCCACCTGTTCGATTTAGGTGGAAATGTTCCAAGAATAAGTATTTTAGCATTGCATGGAATATATGGTTTCCAAGGGTGCTTTTCTATATTAATATTGAGATGTGCCATAATATGCAAATGTAATATTTTTTTGAATATTATTGAAATATGTTTGTTCGCAATCGGTAAAAATGTGTAATTTTGTAAATTGATTAAATTATAGTAATTATGAAATACATTATAAACAGATCAATAGTAGCAGTTACTATTATATTAGCAAGTTGTTCATCTCCTAAAAAGGTTCCATACATGGTTAATGCAGAGACTATTCCTACAGAGATATTGGCTCAAGCTAGTACCGTTACAGAACCAATTGTAATGCCAGGAGATTTGTTGAATATTGAAGTTTCATCTACTAATATGACTGCAGTAGCTCCATTTAATAAAGGTAGATATGTCGATGTTGATGGGCAGATTGTTGATAATAAGAGATCAAATACAACTCAATCAAAATTAGAGGCATCAACTGATTATTATCTTGTAAATAAAAATGGAGATATTGATTTCCCAATATTGGGTAAATTGCATGTAGGGGGGATGAATAAAGCTGCTATTGAGACTTTAATACAAGGAGAATTGTGCCCTAAATATTTAAAAGAAGTTCCTGCTGTGGATATTCGTTTTATGAATTTTAGAGTTACTGTTTTAGGAGCTGTAAGAAGTCCGGGTGTTGTCGAGTCAACAAATGAAAGGTTAAATATATTGGAGGCGTTGGCTAAAGCCGGAGATTTAGATATAAAAGGTTGTCGTGATAATATAATGCTTATTAGAACAAATGCAAACGGCGTAAAAGAAATCATACGTTTAGATATTAATGATAAGAATATATTATTATCTCCATATTATAATTTGCAACAAAATGATATCATATATGTAACTCCAAATAAATCTATGGCGCAGAATGCATGGCAGATGAATCCTGGAGTTACAGCTACATTTGCTATTATTGGAGGATTATCTGGTATTGCAGGTCTTGTGTTTAGTATATTGAATTACACAAAATAAGAAAAATAATGAAAGAGAATATAGATAAAGAAAATACACAGCAAGAGGAAGCGTTTGATGTAATTGGGCTATTGTTAGAATATTTAGCTCAATGGAAATGGTTCGTTTTGAGCGTCATAGTTTTTCTTGGAATAGGATATATATTTATATCTCGAATAGTTCCTGTTTATGAAGTATCGGCATCAGTTTATTTGAGTGATGATAATCAATCGACAAAGAGTAATGCTATTGCTCTTAGCTCAGATATGCCATTAATAAACACAAAAGATTATATTGATGAGACAGAAATAGAAATTTTGAAATCTCGAAATAATCTGATAAAAATTGTAGATAGCCTTGACTTAGCTTATTCATATTATAGAATAGGTCAATTTAGAGACAATCCTATATATGGAACTAATGCAGTTACTGCAAAATTGGATTCAATTAGTTTGAAAAACTTAACATCACCTATTGAAATTATAGTATCTAAAGATGATAACACATTTAATTTTGATATAGTAACAAAATATGGTGGTATAGAAGAACATAAGACTATTGAAGCTGATTCGTTACCTGTTTCGATCGAATTGAGTCATGGTACTTTACAATTATTGCCATCAAGGACAACTGGATTGTTGGAAGGGAAGCAGAAGATAGTGGTCTCTAATCCCAATTGGGTTGCAGCACGATTGTCTGGAAGTTTAAAGATTGAATTTGCTCGAAATTCAGCTACTATCTTGCGAATAACTTGTTCAACACCTATAATTTCTGAAGGAGTAGATGTTATTAATACATTGATAAATATTTATAACCAAGAAATAATTGCAGATAAAAATAGATCGGCCTTACAAACTGAAGCGTTTATAATAGAGCGCTTAGCATTAATAGCAGGTGAGTTACAAGAGGTGGAGAAAGATGTAGAAGATTATCGAAGAGAGAAAGAAATTACAGATATATCTACAGAAGCAAGTATGTATCTTTCTCAAACATCAGCAAATGATGCGTCAATTGCTCAAGTTGATGCAAAAAAACAACTTGTAAATGATGTTAAGCGAATAGTTTCTGTTCAGGATGATTATACCCCCATCCCTCAGGTTATAGATGATCCGGCATTAAATGCTATGATTGAAGCATATAACAAAAAATTAGCGCAAAGAGCTGCAATGCTTGAAGGTGGAACAGAGAATAATCCTATTGTGCAAAATATGCAAGAGGATTTGGCTCGTTCAAAAACAGAAATATTTAGAGGGATTGCCAATGTAGAACATAGTTTAGGTGTTCAAAGAGGAACTCTTATAAAGCAAGATAGTCGCATAACGAGTAGGATTTCAAATATACCTACATATGAAAGAGAGTTGACAGGTATATTCCGCGAACAACGAATTAAAGACAATATCTATAATTTCTTACTTGAAAAGCGAGAAGAAATTGCATTGCAGAAAACTCTTGCAACGCCCACAGCACGTTTAATAGATAATCCTCTCGGGAGTGGACCTATATATCCAAAACATTTGTCTATTTATGGAATTGCTGCATTAATAGGAATTTTTCTTCCCGCTTTAATTATTTTTCTGCATAGAGTATTTTTCCCTATTTTTAAGGATAAGGATGATTTGGAACGAGCTACTAATGTTCCTATTTTAGGAGAAATTAGTATAGCCCCAGCAAATACAAAATTTGCATTAGGAGATCAGATAACAACCCCTATAGCAGAATTATTTAGGTTAATTAGAAATAATATACAATTTGCATTATCTGACAAGGATAAAAAAGTATTAATGGTTACATCTTCAATCTCAGGAGAAGGTAAGACATTTGTTACTACAAATATTGGGCTAACATTTGCGTTATCCGGAAAGAAGACGTTAATCGTCGGAATGGATATTAGACGTCCGGTAATTGCTCATAATTTTGGACTTTCCAATGAACATGGAGTTACAACATATCTATCTGGTCAAGTAAATGACATAAAAGATATTATTCATAAATCGGATATAAATGAAAATTTATATGTATTACCTGGTGGTCCGGTTCCTCCAAATCCAAATGAATTGTTGTTGAGTGATAGGATGGAATTAATGATTGGCGAACTAAGAAAAATATATGATTATATAATAATAGATACGGCTCCAATTGGTGTAGTATCAGATACGTTCTTGATTGCCCCTCATTCAGATGTACAATTGTATATTACAAGAGCTAATTATTCAACAAAGCGATGCCTAAAAGTAATGCATCAAGCAATTAC
>CAZCEB010000039.1:0-10651 GCA_964497305.1 uncultured Muribaculaceae bacterium
GTCAAGGGATTGACAACAGCTGCCGGAATATGGATGGTTGCGACGATCGGAATGGCAGTTGGAGTAGGAATGTATGTGTTGTCAATCATAGCAACAGCATTAATTTTATTTATTCTTGTTCAACTTGAGAAATTTGAGCATAAAGTTCAGATAGGTTCTGAAACACGTTTTGTTAAAGTAAAAGTTGATGGTATTGTTGATAATGTAGATGAATATAAAAATGTGTTTGCTCGTAATAACATCCACATGAGTAATGTTTATATCGAACATGATTATACCGAGAAAATAACTCGCATTAATTTTGCAATAGTCGCCAAAGAATCAACCGATTATTCAAAACTATTAGGGGAACTTAAACAATTAAATAAGACTTTACTATTGTCGGTAGGAGCATAAAACAAAAATAATATGACGACATCATTGATATTAGCACAAGTAACAGATGCGGTAGCATCGGTTGCGGAATTAAATATTGAGAGTCTTATCTCTGATTTGGCTTTGATCTTAATACTTGGAGCTATTGTAACGGTTTTGTTTAAATGGATGCGTCAACCTGTGGTATTGGGGTATATTGTTGCAGGTTTTTTGGCGAGCCCTCATTTTGAATATATTCCATCGGTTACAACAAAGGAAAATATTGAGTTTTGGGCACAAATAGGTATTGTTGTATTGTTGTTCTCACTTGGACTTGAATTTAGTTTTAAGAAATTACTGAATGTAGGAGGCTCGGCTGTTGTAACAGCTCTCATTATAGTAATGGGGATGATGGCCGGTGGATTTACAATAGGTCATTTCTTGGGCTTTTCTGATATAAACAGTTTGTTTCTTGGTGGCATGTTGTCAATGTCATCAACAACTATAATAATCAAAGCATTTACCGATATGAATTTGCGGCAGAAGAAATTTGCATCAATGGTTTTTGCCGTCTTGATTGTGGAGGACCTCTTTGCTGTGTTGATGATGGTTATATTATCATCAATAGCAGTAAATAACAGCGTTGAGGGTGGCGAAATGCTATATAGTGTGGGAAAACTTGTGTTCTTCCTTATTATGTGGTTTCTTGTTGGAGTATTTGTGTTGCCATCATTATTTAATGCCACACGTCGATTCTTGAATAGTGAGACATTGCTTGTTGTATCAATGGGATTATGTCTTGGCATGGCTGTATTTTCGGTATATAGTGGCTTTTCATTGGCTTTAGGCGCATTTGTTATGGGCTCAATCCTTGCGGGAACGAGTATGGCAGAGCGCATTGAGAAGGTAGTAGCACCTGTGAAGGATCTTTTTGGCGCAGTATTTTTTATCTCTGTGGGTATGATGGTTGATCCCGTTATTATCGTTGAATATATATCACCAATATTAATTTTGTCGGGAGTTGTTGTGTTGGGAATGATATTTTTCGGGACGTTTGGGATGTTGGTTACCGGTCAGTCTTTGCGAGTGGCAATACAATCAGGCTTTTCGTTAACACAAATAGGTGAATTTGCATTCATCATAGCATCATTAGGTTTGTCATTGGGAGTATTGGACCCAACAATTTATCCGATTGTTGTTGCAGTATCGGTATTAACAACATTCACAACGCCATATTTTATAAAAATGTCAAATCCGGTGTGTGATTTTGTTGAAAATCATTTGCCCCGACGATTACAATTTTTGATAAATAGATATTCGCAAAATGCTACTAATGAAAGTCAAACAGGTAAATTGTGGGCTTCGTTGTTTCAACGATATTTGTGGCGAGTAATACTCTATTCGATAATTTTAATAGCAATCTCGCTAATTTCAATAAAAGTTGTGTTGCCTTGGTTGATGGAAATGATGCCATCGTGGTATAAATTGGCGGGAAGTGCAATAACACTTGTCGTTATGGCTCCATTCCTATTGGCTTTATCATATCCTGTATCAAAGAAAATAGAGCGTAAAAGACTGATTGTTGCTAATGCTCGTTTTGATGTGCCATTGATTGTAATGACTATATTCAGGTTAATGTTGGCATTAGGTTTTGTCGTTTATATCTTGACATCTATTTATTCGATGACGGTGGGTGTAACATTTGGGCTCGCAATATTTATTCTAATAGCTTTCTTTTTCTCTAAAAAGGTAAAAAGCCGTATGCAGAATATTGAGGCTAAATTCTTGAATAATTTGAATGAGCGAGAATTACGTAAAAGCGGAAAGAATAACAATCTTATAAGTGATTTACACTTGGCATATATGGAAGTGGGATATAATTGCCCATTTGTAGGGGAACGGTTGATGAATTCCAATTTGCGAAAACAATACGGAATAAATATAGTAAGTATTCAACGCGGAGTCACTACAATCGCTATCCCGAAGGGAAATATGCGAATATTCCCCGGGGATGTGTTGGGTATTATAGGTACTGATGAACAAATTCAGGAGTTGCTTCCGGTGGTTGAGGCTCATGAGGAGAATGAATATGCTGAAGCTCCTGTTAAAATAAAAATGTTTAATATTCAATTAACTGAAAACTCTCCATTGTTGGGCAAAACAACTGCAACAGCTTCGTTGCGAAATGATTATTCAGCTCTTGTTGTCGCTATTCAGCGTGGCGATGATTATATAAAACCTACAGGAGAGGTCCCATTTGAAATGGGGGATATTGTGTGGCTCGTGGGTGATGCCGAACGATTGTCGCAACTAAAGTAATCAGTTATAATTGTTGATATTGTGTAGATAAAATAGCTTGTATATGAGCAGGGGTTGTCGTACCTTTGTTTTGTCTAAAATAAAGATATAAATGAGTGATGTAATAAAACTTTTGCCGGATTCGGTCGCTAATCAAATAGCGGCAGGAGAAGTTATTCAACGTCCGGCATCGGTAATAAAAGAATTGGTGGAAAATTCGGTTGATGCCGGAGCTACTCATATACAGATAATATTAAAAGATGCCGGTCGCACATTAATTCAGGTTGTGGATAATGGCTGTGGCATGAGTGATACCGATGCACGATTGGCTTTTGAACGTCATGCAACATCTAAAATTAGTCGGGCGGCTGATTTGTTTGCTCTAAACACGATGGGGTTTAGAGGTGAAGCACTTGCTTCTATCGCAGCTATTGCGCAGGTGGATTTGCGCACAATGCGTCGAGGAGAAAGTGTTGGCACGCGATTGATAATTAATGGCTCAAAAGTAGAAAGCCAAGAGCCTGAAGCTTGCCAGGCTGGATGCAACATGATGGTTAAAAACTTGTTTTTTAATGTCCCGGCACGTCGCAAGTTCTTAAAAAAAGACTCTGTTGAATTGAGTAATATATTGCGCGAATTTGAGAGATTGGCTCTTGTTAATCCGGAGGTTGAATTTACGATTGTCCATAATGATTCGGTATTACATCAGTTGTTAAGAGGCTCATTAAAACAACGTATAGGAGATTTATTTGGGAAATCGATAGAGAAGCAAATCATTCCTGTCGAGACTGAAACTTCGATAGTGAAAATAACAGGATTTGTAGGTCTTCCTGAATGTGCAAGAAAACGCAATGCATTGCAATATCTTTTTGTAAATGGTCGTAATATGCGTCATCCCTATTTTCATAAGGCAATAATGCAGTGTTATGAACAACTCATTCCATCAGATGAACAACCTAATTATTTTTTGAATTTTGATGTAGCTCCTGATACTATAGATGTAAATATTCATCCGACTAAGAATGAAATAAAATTTGAAAATGAGCAATCAATATGGCAAATTCTTGTTGCTGCCATAAAAGAATCTTTAGGGAAATTCAATGCTGTCCCTTCAATTGATTTTGATGCAGAAGATATGCCTGATATTCCGGCATTTAATCCCGATGCCAATGCCCAACATGGAATTGAACTTGATTTGTCTTATAATCCATTTGCAAAGACATCCTCTTCAGTCTCTAAATCAGGAGGTGCATCTATTCCTTCATGGCGAAAAGAAATGAATGCGGTTACCGGTGATTGGGACAAACTATATGCTGATTTTACCGGTAAACGAGATGATAGCATTGAAAATATCAAGGCAAGTGCAATCAATGAAATCGATAATATTGTTGATATTCAGGAAGATGAAGAAAGACAATCGACATTGGATATCGTAACGGATAGTGCGGTTTCAAATGTAATGCAGATAAAAAATCGATTTATATTATCTCCCTCGAAATCTGGATTGATGGTAATTGATCAGCATAGAGCCCATGTCAGAATTTTATATGATAGATACATGGATTTGGCTCAACTTGGAGCAATGTCAACGCAACGTGTAATTTTTCCGGAGATGTTACAGTTGTCTCCTTCACAAAATGCAATCATGGAAAGTATTTATGACGAAGTGAGTGCGTTAGGATTTGATATGTCATATCTTGGCGATAATTCATGGAGCATAAATGGGGTGCCATCAGTAATAGATGGTGTAAACTCAAGAGATGCTGTGCTACAAATGATTGAAGGTGTAACAGAAAGTGGAGAAGAAATAGGAGCAGGGATGAGAGAAAAAATCGCATTATCAATGGCTCGTGCTGCATCAATAAAAGTAGGACAACAATTGACGCAAGCCGATATGGAACATTTGATGAGTGATTTGTTTAAGTTGGCGACTCCTAATTATACTCCTGATGGAAAGCTTGTAGTGAGCATTATATCTATCGATGATTTACATCGGTTATTTGTTTAATTGAAATAATAATGTGTATGAAACAAATAATATTTCTTATCTCTGTGTTAATAATAAGCTCGTCAATATTAGAAGCAAAAACAATTGAAGAGCAGATTGATTCATTGATGCAAACTCGATATGAACGGAATGAACCGGGTGCCGCTGTAATTATAATGCAGGGAGATAGCGTTTTGATTGAACGTTATTATGGTATTGCTGATATGGAAACAGGTTGTCCGGTAACAGATACAACAACATTTAATATAGCTTCGATATCAAAGCAGTTTACAGTTGTGGGCGCTTTGGCTCTTCAGCAACAAGGGAAGTTGGATGTGAACACACCTGTAGGTGATTTCTATCCGGAATTTACTGCTGATTTTTGGAACAAAGTAACATTAAAGCATTTGGCGAGTCAATCGTCGGGTATTCCTGATTCACGTGATCGTTCCTCACGAAAGAATATGATATATGCAACAGATTCAACATCAATGAGCTATTTCCCTTCAGTTGAACAGTTGAAATTTAATCCCGGAGAGTATTATGACTACATAAACCCTACTTTCTTGTTGATTGCAGATGTAATTGAAAAGATAACCGGAAAGAAATTTGTTGACTATCAGCAGACAGAGATATTCAATAAATGCGGAATGTTGTCAACATATTATTTTAATCCTGATATAACTCCTAAATGTCAATCTCATGGATATGTAGTTAAGGATGGTTTGTGGCAAGAAAAGGATTATGGCGAAGAAACATTTTTTGCAACTCGTCCCGATGGTGGTATTTATTCAACTGTGAGAGATTTGGCGCGTTGGGAACAAGCTTTGGCTTCTAATGTGGTATTGAGTGATTCGATGCTTGCAATTGCATATACTCCGGTGGTATCGGTTAGTGATAGCCATTTGTGTGATTATCAACGTCGTCCTAATACATATTATGCAATGGGGTGGTTTGTTGATAAAACACCGGGTTTCCCTACAAAGGTTTATCACACAGGTGATAATGGCGGATATCAAGCCTATTTGGCAAAATATCCATCAGAAAATCTGTTTATTGCAGTTCTTGAAAATCGTAATGATAAAGATCGCTGGTCAATGGCTGTAGAAATTGACCGTATATTGAAAGAAAGAGGTGTATTACTTGACCAAGATTGATTATTTGTTTATAAGAGAGTTGAATTGTTTTGCCTCTTCAGCATTACGATCAAAAGAGTAACGCTCATAGACCATATCAATAATTCGTGCAATAACATCAACTTGTGATTGATCGTCAGAGGCTATAGCCTTTTTCATTTCATTGCTGTAATACCGGGCATCCTCTTCGGGTGTAGTTAGTTTGATGGAATAATAATCAAAAGAGTCATTGAATATCTGAGTGGCAATATAATCAGATGCGATAGATTGTCTTATCTCTCCTGCTTCAGATACAATATCCATTCTTGTCATTGCATCAGTTTCGATGCTATATTTATAACCCAATTCGGCTCCTTTAACGGCAAAATTATACAAATTATAGTATTTAAGAGCGTCATCATTGCAACGTTCAGCAATATAAAATTCTTTTACGCTTTTAGCAATATCTGTAGCATCTTCAATTGCAATGCTATCACCTTTTGCTCGCGCATTCATTAATGCACGTGAATATAGAATTGCATCTTTTTCAGGTGTAGTTAAATGAATGTTCACGTTGTTAAATGCTTTGGTTAAGATATCGGCTTGTGATTGTTTGCGCAAAGTAACAAGAATTTCGTTGAACTGGTTTAGTGCATCATTTTGCATGTCGATGTCTCCTGATTTGACTGCTAAATGATAGGCGATTCCTATTCGTCTTCCTTCATGAGCCAAACGGTCATCAGTTAGATTGCTATGAGCATAAGCATTTGATGAAAAAATAAAATAAGACGCTAATATAACGAATATGTATTTAAACATAAATTATTTGGTGTTTGGATTAAGTGTGCGATATTCGCGAGGTGAATTCCCTGTTATTCTCTTAAAGTATTTTCCAAAAAATGATTGGTCAGAAAAACTTAATGCAGCACCTATTTCTTGTATGGACATTGCTGTATTTCTAAGTAGCATTTTTGCTTCAAGAATTACGTATGAGTCAATCCATTCTCCGGCAGTACGCCCACTAACCATCTTAACAATTGAAGAAAGGTGTTTAGAGGAAACACGCAATTTGTCAGCGTAAAAGATTACATCGCGATGTTTGCGGAAATTTTTTTCGACAAGAGAAATAAATTGATATAAAAGTTCGTCTTTGCGTTTAATTGCTTTATCGGGCTTGTCTTCCATGTGGGATGTGTACAACCCTAATGTTTCATAAAATACGGCTTCACAAAGAGATTGTATTACGTTTTCCTTGTAGGGATATTCTCCACCATTGATTTTGTCTTGAAGCAATCTATATAAATTGAGTTGATTATTAAGTTCTCTCCGAGATAATGGAATTATAGAGTTGTTCAAGAAATGAAGTACACAAGGATATAGTTTTGACATTGATGGTAATGCGCCATTTAAAGCATTTAGCGTAACAACAATAAAAATTCCTTTAAAATCAGAACTTGCGTCATAATTGTTGATAATGTGTCCGGGCCTTAAAACCATTAATGATTGTTTTGTAATGGTTTGCTCTGTTACATCAACAGATAGTTTGAGCTGTCCTTCAACGCACACAATAGACAAAAGAAAATCTGTTTTTATGGGAAATTTTAAGTCATTAATTGCATTTAAATTGTCAAATACAACAATATTTCTACCCGCTTGAGGGCTTCCCGAAGCAGGAGAAATCTCTTTAGTGTCCCATGTTTTAGACGAAATACTCATTTGAGTTTGAAATATTATTAATGCAAAGATAATATTTAAGACATTTATAAAAAAAGAGTTTTAGACAAAAAAATCGTAAATTTGTCCTCAAATGATATTTAACGATAAAAGTTGTAATGAAAAAGTATTTTATCAGTATATTTACAATACTCATAGCTGTTCTACAAATAAATGCATTGTCAATTACCGATAGCCAAGTAAATCAAGTATTGAAAAAACTTGATGCAGAATTGGCAAAACGAGATGTTTATACCGATGCACGTCAAGCACGTATAGACTCATTAAAGGAATTGTATTTAAAATATACTGTAAATGATAGTGTGTGGCTCTCATCTACTATGCATTTGGCAGAAGAATATACGGCATTTAATACCGATTCTGCACTATATTATTTTTCAATTGGAGGTGATAGAGCACGAGAATTACAGATGGACTCTATTGCAATGGCATTTAAAATACAGAAAGCGACATATTTACCCTTGGTCGGATTTATTCAGGAGGCAGTTTCGGAATATGAGAGTATAGGGACTGAAAATGTTCCTGAAACGATGCTTGAGTTATATTATGATGCAGGTAGGCAAATGTATTCCTATATTGCATCGTTCTATATAAATTATCCTGATGTATATGACCGATGGAGAAAACTGTCTATGGATTCTCAAATTAAATTAATCTCGCTGCTTGATAAATCTTCTCCTAAGTATAAACTAAATCAAGGTGAATATTATTTTGCAAATCATGAGTATTCAAAGGCTAGAATAATATTGTTGGATTTACTTAATTCGGTTTCAGATGAAAGTAATTTATATGCTCGTGCAGCTCACATAATATCAGATATAGCCAATGTGCGTGAAGAAGAAAATAACTTTATATATTATTTGGCATTATCAGCAATTGCCGATATAAAGTCGGCGACACTTGAGGTGATGTCATTACAGGAAATAGGTGAAAGTCTTTTTAGACGTAATGATGTTGATCGAGCCCATAATTATTTGTCGGTGGCTTTAGCCAATGCGGTGAAATGTCATGCTCTGATGCGCATGGTGCAGTCGGCAGAGTCTTTGCCTATTATTGAGTCTGCTCACAGAACAGAGGTTTCGTCATGGCAAAATCTGATGTATGCTTTTATAGGGGGATTAGTCGTGATGTTGTTGTTGCTTATTGTTGCATTGTTTTTTTTGAGAAAGGAAATGAAACGAATGACTTTATTGCAGCAGCATTTGCGTGATGCAAATAAAATTAAGGAGGTCTATATTAGTCAGTTTTTGAGTTTATGTTCCATATATATGGATAAACTCAATCAATTTAACAAAATGGTAACTCGAAAAATTGCAACAGGAAAAGTTGATGACTTATATAAGATTACAAAGTCGGGGAAATTTATAGAGGAACAGAGTAAAGAGTTTTATGAAGTATTTGATAATGCATTTTTACACATTTATCCTGATTTTGTGGGAGGTGTAAACTCATTATTACGTGAAGAGGAACAGATTTTGTCGCAAGAAGATGAAAAATTAAACACCGACCTACGCATATTGGCTTTTATGCGACTTGGAATTGAGGATAGTTCGCAAATTGCACAAATTCTAAATTATTCGGTAAATACAATATATACCTATCGAAATAAATTGAAAAACAAGGCAAAATCAAGAGAAACCTTTGAAGTTGATATCATGAAAATCAGTTCGGTGTATTAGGTCGTTTGAATACATCTTTGGTTTATTCAGATCTTTTAACGTAAAAAAAGAAAACCTTTTTTAGTAAAAAAGGTTATAATTTTGTGTTTAAAAAGCACACTTAAGAAACACACAAGCACGAATTATTCTATAGCGTGTCTCTGTATGACATTTGTATAGAATTGTTCGATGGTTACAATCAATAACTAATTATTAAATAATTCATGAAAAGCCACATTTGTTTATTTTTATTGTTGGTGATAGGCGTATTTATAACAGCACATGCTAATCCGGAGGCTCAGATGTCCCAACAATCAATAGCTTCCATAACCGGTACTGTCGTAGATGAAAATGGCGATCCTGTAATTGGCGCCAGCGTATTTGAAAAAGATAATTTGCGCAATGGTACAGCTACTGACATTGATGGCCAATTTAGTCTTAACGTTAAACCGGAAACAAAACTTAAAGTAAGCTATATTGGCTATCATCCAACAGAGGTGTCTGCCGTTAATGGTATGATTATTACTCTTTCTCCTTCTGATGCTCTTCTTGACGAGGTAGTAATCGTGGGATATGGTACACAGAAGAAAGTTAACTTGACAGGAGCTGTATCTACTGTTGATATTGCTAAGACATTGGAAGGTCGTCCTCAACATGATTTAGCAAAAGCTCTTCAAGGAACTGTTCCGGGACTAACAATCACAAATTCAAGTGGTGATATAAATGGAACTCCTAAGATGGAAATTCGTGGGGTTGGCTCTATACAGGCAACAGTGAAACCATTTTACGTTGTAGATGGAGCTCCTATGGATGATATATCATTCTTGAATCCGGAGGACGTAGAAAATATTTCAGTATTAAAAGATGCTGCATCTTCTTCAATTTATGGAACACGTGCTGCCGGTGGGGTTATTTTAATTAAAACCAAGACGGCAAAGAATGAAGATCGTGTAACCATAAAATACTCAAATAATTTCTCATGGAGTCAGGCGACTTATTTGCCTGAATATAGTTCAGTAGCAAATCAAATTATTTCATTAGGGCAGGCCAACAAGCGAGCCGGAGCTGTGAATGAGTTGTTTGGTATGGATCTTGATGCAATGCTGCCTTATGCAGAAGCTTGGGCAGAACAAAATAATGGTAAAGCCGGATATAGAGAAATGCGTCCATTCCAAAGTTGGGATGATGTAGGCGACTATTATGTTGATGAGAATGGTAATAATGCCCTATATTATGCTGATTGGGATGTCGCTGGTATTATGTTTAATGATGCAGCTCCTGCACAATCTCATAATTTCAGTATTCAAGGATCAACAGGACGAGCTAATTATTATTTGGCTTTTGGATATAATAGCAAAGAGGATATAAATAATTTTAATCCTGCTAAATTAAAACGTTATAATGTTAATGCTAATTTTAATGTAGCTCTTACAGATTGGCTTACTGTGGGGTCTCGTATCCAATTTATAAATAAAGAATATGATTCTCCTAACTGCTATCGTAAT
>CAZCEB010000040.1:0-10614 GCA_964497305.1 uncultured Muribaculaceae bacterium
ACATTCAGAGCCAAAAAAAGGAACTTTTGCAGTTCCTCTTTTGTGATCCGGTTGGACTCATTCTGTGATCCGCCTGGGGCTCGAACCCAGGACCCCAACATTAAAAGTGTTGTGCTCTACCTGCTGAGCTAGCGAATCATCCTATTTTTGTTGCTTTGATTTCTCAAATGCGATGCAAAGGTAGGTAGTTTTTTTGAACTATGCAAGCGTTTTGATGAAATAATTTTGTGATTTTTTTGATGCAATTTTTTAATATGGTGATAATGAGTGTTTTCTTTGATATAAACTCACCTAAATTTATATAAAATGCCCGCAATAAATTTTGCGGGCATTTTGTGTATTTATGATAAAAATCCTATTTTTGTTCTGCTGATGTCTCTTTTATGATAAATACTGAGAAGGCGCCAACAATGAGCAATATGCCGGCAAGAACAAGCATACGATCTTGTGCTGCAATTTCACCTGCCGGAGTGAGCATGGAAACACATACCCCACCAATTGCGGCGGCAATAATTTGAGGAAGACATATTGTTCCATTGAATAATCCAAGATATGTCCCCATGTTTTTGCCGGATAAAGAGTTTGTTAAGATGGTGAATGGTAGTGCTAACATTGCTGCCCATGCACATCCGATAAGGGCGTAGGATATAAATAGTAGATATTGGTCGGCAATGTAGTATGTTGATATGAAACCAATACCTCCTAATATAAGGCTTAATGCATAGATGAATTTGCGGTTTTTGAACATTGGTATTACAATAGCCCAAAGTACAGATCCAATGGCTTGAACTGCAAATAATACGCCAACCCAATCACCGGCAGCTTGATATTGTTTAGATGCAACATCTAATACTTCTACTCCATCTTTTATGATTATAGGGGTGTCAAATGCGCTTACTGCAATAGCTCCGTTGGTGTATGTCCACATATACATAAATGCAGCCCAACAGAAGAATTGAACAAGTCCAACGGTCCAAAATGTTTTTGGAGCCTTGATGAGAAGTTTAATCATACTTGTCTTTTCTTCTTTATCGTTTTCGGAAATGCCATGGTATTCTGCGTATTGTTTTGGTGGCATTTCTTTTACGGTCATTGTTGTGTAAATAACACATAAAATAAGGATTATAGCACCTATATAGAATGACCATTTAACAGAATCGGGAATTTCTCCTTCAGCAGCTACGCTTGCGATGCCTATTGCTGTAAAAATGTATGGGAATAAGTATCCTACCAAACTACCTGCATTGCAAAGGAAACTTTGTATAGAATAGGCAAGACCTTTTTGTTTTTCATTTACCATATCCCCAACCATCATTTTGAATGGCTGCATTGCCATGTTAATAGATGTATCAAGGAACATCAATGAGATAAGGCCAAAAATCATGGCAGCACTAATTGTTAATCCAAAGCTACCTGCATTTGGAAGCATGCACATTACCAATACGGCAACGAGTGCGCCAATGAATAAATAAGGGATGCGACGACCAAAGCGAGTCCAAGTATTATCGCTCCATTTTCCCACAAGTGGCTGAACAATAATGCCCATTAATGGAGGAAGAATCCAGAAAAAACTTAGGTCATGAGGGTCAGCTCCAAGTGTGGCAAAAATGCGCGAAATATTGGCACTTTGCAGAGCATAAGCAATCTGAACGCCAAAGAATCCGAAACTTAAATTCCATAGTTTCCAGAAGCTTAAATCGGGTTTTGTTTTCATTTTACGTGCTTTTATGATTTATTTATAACTTATTTAACAAGTGAGTATAGCCATTGGATTTCGTTTTTCCAAATTTCTTCGTTAGGTGTTTCAAGTATTAATGGAATATTGTCCATGCGAGAATCATTCATTAATAAAGAGAAAAATTCTGAGCCTAACATTCCTTTGCCTAATGACTCGTGCCTGTCAACTTTTGATGCAAGTCCTTTTTTTGTGTCGTTGAGGTGCATACCACTTAGATATTTCATCCCAACAATTTCATCAAACATTTTCCATGTTTCATAATAACCATTTGGGGTTGAGAGGTCATATCCGGCAGCAAAAGCATGGCATGAATCAATGCATACTCCAATACGTGTCTTGTCTTCAATCTTGTCAATGATATGGGCAAGTTGTTGAAATGTATGCCCAAGATTGCTTCCTTGTCCGGCAGTATTTTCAATAACTGCTTTAACTCCTGATGTCTTATCAAGAGCTATATTAATGGATTCAGCTATGCGATCAAGACAATCATCTATTGCTATCATTTTTAAATGGCTTCCGGGGTGGAAATTGAGCATAGTCAGTCCCAATAATTCACAACGTTGCATTTCGTCGAGGAATGCTTCGCGAGACATTTGTAATTTGTCTGCATCTGGTGTGCCAAGATTAATAAGATAGCTATCGTGTGGAAGTATGCGATCGGGCGTATATCCCCAATGGGCACAGTTATCTTTAAATGCTTGTGCTTCTTTTTCGCTGATGGGCTTAGAGTGCCATCGCGAAGGATTGCGAGTAAATAACGCAAAAGACTGTGCCCCTATCTCATGGGCATTTATAGGTGCTTGGCTCACACCGCTACTTGCCGATACGTGAGCTCCGATAAGTTTCATTATAATAATAATTTATTTTACGCATTGATATTAATCATCACAAAGATAGTTTTTTTAATTTACAATTCACAATGCTTGATGCATAATTTTTGACGATTTTAATTACCTTTGTATTCAAGTGCACACTCAATATTGCAAAAAATGGAAATCACAAATAATTTCAAGAAAATGGTGGCTTCGCTCGGAACGATAAAAGGGCGTCGAGAGGAAAATTGTTTTGTTGTTGAAGGAACAAAGTGTGTAATGGATACAATACATCATTTTTCATGTCGCTATTTGCTTGCTACTTCTCAATGGATTGAAAAAAATGCTCATGGATTATCTCATGTAGCTCCAATTGAGGTTAAACGTGTTGATTTGGCGAGAATGTCTCAATTAACAACTCCTACAGATGTAATTGCTGTATATGACATTCCTAATTATAAGTTGGATGAAAATCGTTTTAGTGAAGAACTTACAATAATACTTGATAAAATTCAAGACCCCGGGAATTTGGGGACAATTATGCGCATTGCTGATTGGTTTGGAATTTATACTATTGTATGTAGTAGAGATACCGTTGATGTATATAATCCAAAGGTAATTCAAGCCACAATGGGTGCAATTTCTCGAGTGAAGGTACATTATTGTGATTTGCATGAATTGCTGAAAAAACATTTGGATATTCCTATGTATGGAACGTTTCTTGATGGGATTAATATGTATAATATGGATTTATCGTCGCATGGCTTTTTGGTAATGGGAAATGAAGGTCAAGGAATTTCAAGCGAGGTGGGAGATTTGGTGTCGCATAGATTATATATTCCTTCTTATCCAATAGGGGTCCAAACGTCAGAGTCGCTTAATGTAGGTATGGCAACAGCCATCGCTGTCGCAGAGTTCAGACGTCGTCAAATAAAATAATTGAAAAAGTTATATGGCAAGTAAAATAAAATCGATGTGGTATTGTAGTGAGTGTGGTGCTGATTCTCCAAAATGGGAAGGACGTTGCTCAACTTGTGGTCAATGGGGGACAATGGTAGAGGAACGAGTATCGACAAGGACATCAAAAGGTTCGTCTTCAAGAATGATTACAAAAAGTCAACCTCAGAAAGTTTCCGAGATACAAGCCTTGAATGAGCCAAGAATTCACATGCCAAGTGAAGAACTTAATCGAGTATTGGGAGGGGGGCTTGTTGCCGGTTCGTTGGTTTTGATAGGAGGAGAGCCTGGAATTGGAAAATCTACACTTGTGTTACAAAATATATTGTCAATAAAAACAAAAACTATTCTCTATATATCAGGAGAAGAAAGTGCAAGCCAATTAAAATTGCGAGCCGATAGAATAGGACGAATGAGTGATAATTGTTTTATTGTATGTGAAACATCTATTGATAATATATTTGAGCATATAGAGTCAGTTCAGCCTCAAATAGTTATAGTAGATTCTATTCAGACAATAGCGTCAGATGCGATAGAATCGTCGGCAGGGAGCGTAAGTCAAGTTCGCGAATGTTCTGCTCAACTTCTAAAGTATGCAAAGGAGAGCGGAGTGCCGGTGATATTAATAGGACACATAAATAAAGAGGGTAGTATTGCCGGTCCTAAAGTTTTGGAACATATTGTTGATGCGGTTCTTCAGTTTGAAGGAGATAGACATTATATGTATCGTATATTACGCTCAATAAAGAATAGGTTTGGTAGTACATCAGAGATTGGAATATATGAAATGTGTCAAAGAGGGTTGAGAGAGGTTTCCAATCCTTCGGAAATGTTGCTTTCACAGAGTGAGGAGGAATTGTCGGGAGTGGCAGTAGGTGTTACACTTGACGGAATACGCCCATTCTTGATTGAAACGCAAGCACTTGTTAGTACGGCAGCTTATGGTACACCTCAACGCTCTGTAACAGGATTTGATGGAAAACGCATGAATATGTTGCTTGCTGTGCTTGAAAAACGTGTTGGATTTAAACTTGCACAAAAAGATGTGTTTTTAAATATTGCAGGAGGGTTAAAAGTAAATGACCCGGCTCTTGATTTGGCCGTGATATGCGCAATATTGTCATCAAATGTTGATATGGCAATTCCTAAAGGAGTGTGTATGTCAGGAGAAGTAGGATTGTCGGGCGAGATACGCCCGACAACACGCATGGAGCAGCGTATTATGGAAGCCGATAAATTAGGAATGCACACAATAATTATTCCAAAGAATAATCTCAAAGGTGTAGATACATCTAAATTAAAAATTAAGATAGTAGAGGTCTCAAAAGTTGAAGAAGCATTCCGCTCATTATTTGGTTGAATAAAATACAAGAGCCCCAATATTGGGGCTCTTGCTATTGATTTATGTTATTCTATTTTGTGCGAGCGAGGATGAGGGCAGAGCATGGTGCAACAGAATGTTTGCCTCCCTTGCTATTTCCAAGACCATCAGCATTAAGTTTACCGTCTTGAGCAATTATTGTCCATTCTCCTTTCTTTATTTTAATATCTTTTGCTTCGTTAGAGCCGTTAAAGACAAGCTTTATTTCTTTCCAAGAATCGCCATTTGCATTGTCTTTGATAGAATATGAGATGAGATTATTTTCTGTGGTTTTATCAAATACAATGTGTTTAGCTATTTGCTCGGCTGCAGTCATGCGGAAAGCAGGGTGTGCTTTCCGCAAAGCAATCAATTGGCGATAATATTCAAATTGTTCAGCATTTTTGTTTTTAAGAGTCCAGTCAATTGCATTAATAGAGTCGGGTGATTTATAGGAGTTGTGCACACCTTTTTTGTCTCGGAAAATTTCCTCTCCGGCAAACATGAATGGGGTGCCTTGAGAAGTGAAAACAATAGTTTGAGCTAAACGAGCAGCGCGCATCATTTCAGCTTCATTGGCTTCGGTCATTGATTTATGTAACTTGTCGGTTAACGTTAGGTCATCATGACAAGATACATAGTTGATGATTTGTGTTGGAGCTGATGCATAAGCAAATTTAGAATTGTTGCCTTTGCTGTAATCTACTTGAGGATGGGCGGTAGAAGCAACAATGCCAATTTTTACTGTTTCTTCATTCCCCGGTTTTCCTGTTGCAAATCCACGATCGGCAGCATTACTATAATGCCCTTTTATTGCATCACGAATATCATCGCTAAATACTGCAATTCCCTCCATTTTGGCAACATTCTCTTTAAGGGCGCGACGTCCTACGGGAAGAGGAGAGTCTCCGGCAGTCCATCCTTCGCCATATACAAAGATGCTTGGATTTATATCCTTAAGAGCTTTTGCCACTTCATTCATTGTCTCAGTATCATGTATAGCCATGAGGTCAAAACGGAAGCCATCAATATGATATTCTGTTGCCCAATATTTAACCGAGTTTACAATAAAATTGCGCATTTGTTGGCGCTCCGAAGCTGTTTCATTTCCGCAACCTGATGCATCACTATAGCTACCATCTTGACGATGACGATAATAATATCCTGGTGCTGTTAATGAGAAATTGGAGTTGTCATTGTTGGCTGTGTGATTATATACAACATCCATAATAACACCAATTCCTGCATCATGTAGAGCCTTAACCATTTGTTTCATTTCTTTGATGCGTGTAGTAGGGTCTGAGGGGTTTGTTGAGTATGACCCTTCTGGAGTATTATAATTGTATGGATCATAGCCCCAATTATATTGATTGGATGGTAATTGGGTCTCATCTACACTATTATAATCATAAGAAGGTAAAATGTGAATATGAGTAATACCTAATTCTTTCAAATGGTCAATTCCTGTCTTATCGCCAAGAATGGAACGAGTTCCTTGCTCAGTTAGAGCAAGGAACTTTCCTTTGTTTACAATACCTGATGATGGATGAACGGAAAAATCACGATGATGCATTTCATATATAATCACATCATTTATGTTTTTTACTTCAGGACCTTTGTCTTTATCCCAATCAATAGGGTTAGTAGTAGAAAAGTCAATGATTGCGGCACGTTGCCCATTTGTTCCGGTTGCTTTTGCCCACACTCCCGGGGTCTCGTCAAGCCATTTATTGTTGTGTTTGATTTGGAAAGTGTAGAATTTGCCATAAAGTTTATCTGCGACAGACGCTTTCCATGTGCCATTATCGGCTTTTGTCATTTCAAGAGTGTCTATAGCGCTACTATTGCGGTCAGTTTCATATATTATCACTCTGACAGCAGATGACTGCGGAGACCACAATTTGAAATGAGTTCCTGCGCTGTTTACTAAAAGTTCAAGGTCATCACCATCATATGATGGGAGTGAAGCGTAGTTTGATTCCATGCTGTTATTGGCATTAGCGGTCATAGCTCCACACAACAATGTTCCGGTTAAAAATGAACCGCAACAAAGATTCATGAGGCTTATTTTCATTGATTTAAATTTAAATAAGTATATTATGTTCAGTATGATATAAAATCTCTATCGTTTAGACTAAATACCTATCTTACAATAGCTTGTTTTGACCAATTTTCACATTTTACAATATAATAACCTTTAGGAAGCTCAACAATTGTTTCTCCAGAAGAAACAGATATTGTTTTTATTATCTGTCCGGTTATTGAGTAAATGTAAAATTTAATTGTTTTGTCGGTTGGAGCAGTAAGAATTATGCAACCTGAAGCCGTTGAAATTGAAGGCTGTTCAACTAATGAAGAAGATATTATCTCATCGGTAGAATTAGACGTATTATTTGTTGCCCTAACAAACAATACACCCATAAAAACGAGAGCAGATAATATTATTAATTTCTTCATTAGTGATATATTTATAACAAAGATATTTATAATCATTTATTTGCCCAAATTTTTTTGCATAAATTTATATTTATAAAAAAATAATGTTGCTGATTAAGAAATAATGAGTATATTTGTTTAATTGTTGTCTATGCAAAATATATCATTGATGATAAATTCTTTCTTATTGAAATTGTCGCGAGGTAATATAATGAAAAAGATATTAGCAACTCCTGCTCCTCGCTGGATGGTTTTGGTTGCCGATACGCTTATCGTTTCGCTGTGTTGCTTGCTTGTATTTATTTTTAATAGTTCCTATCCTTCTGTTGGCTTTATTTTACCTATAATATTACAGATGGGAATTATAGTTTTGTCATATGTTGTTACAAGTTTAATTGTAAAAAGTTATCAATATATAATAAGGCTATCTGTAATTGAGGATATGTATAAGTTGGTCTTATTAGTATCATTATCGTCAATATTTTTGATATTATTGATTTTTATTGTTGAATGTCTTTCAAGTATCCGTTATGTTGGGATTTGGAATATAATTATAATTGGAGTATTCTCATTTTCTATAATGATGTGTATGCGGCTTGGTTTAAAATATGTTTACACATTATTTGCATGTATAGGACGTTCGCGTAAATCGGTAATCGTATTAGGATCTGCTATTAATTCGTTTGTATTGGCAAGCGCTCTTAAAAATGAGGTGGAAGGACGTTTTGATCCGGTTGCGTTATTGAGTTTATCAGATAAAAAAGTGGACACAATATTAAATGGTATTCCTATTGTAAAATATAGCGCAGATACAGTTAAGGATGTGTTTGAGAAATATAATTGTGATACACTTTTGTTTTTGTCAACACAAATGGAATTAATGCGGAGTGAATTTGCCGATATTTTCTTTAAGCATAATATTAAGTTGTTAATGCTAAATCAAGTTGAAGAATTTGAATTTGATTCCGATAAGAAATTACCCAATCTCTCTACTCATGTCAAAGATATTCGAATTGAAGATTTATTAGGTCGAGAGACAATACAAACTGATAATCCCCACATCAGTCAATTAATAAAAGAACAGGTAGTCTTAATAACAGGGGCTGCCGGATCTATAGGGAGTGAGATTGTTAGACAAGTAGCATCATTAGGCGCCAAGGAAATAGTATTGGTGGATCAAGCAGAGACTCCAATGCATGAAATACAATTAGAGATGGAAGAATATTATCCATCAATAAAAGTACATTTGTATATTGGTGATATAACCAATTTTAAACGCATGGAGATTGCATTCAATCGATATAAGCCGAGATATGTATTCCATGCAGCGGCATATAAACATGTGCCCATGATGGAACATAATCCATCAGAAGCAATTTTGACAAATGTATTTGGGACAAAAAATATTGCAGATTTATCATTAAAATACAATGTGGATAAATTTGTGATGATTTCAACGGATAAAGCTGTAAACCCTACAAATATAATGGGTGCATCCAAACGTATAGCAGAGATCTATGTTCAATCATTATATTTTTATCACAAGAACAAGGAAAATCACACTCGTTTCATTACAACACGATTTGGAAATGTATTAGGGAGCAATGGCTCTGTAATACCTCGTTTCCGTTCTCAAATAGAGTCTGGAGGACCGGTAACTGTTACTCATAAAGATATTATCCGATATTTTATGACAATACCAGAAGCATGTCAATTAGTATTAGAAGCCGGTTGCATGGGACGTGGAGGTGAAATATATATATTTGATATGGGAAAACCCATTAAAATTTATGATCTTGCGTGTCGCATGATATCATTAGCCGGGCTTCGAGTAAATCAAGATATAAAAATAGTTGAAACAGGACTCCGCCCTGGAGAGAAATTATATGAAGAATTGCTTAATGATAAAGAACGAACAATTGCGACTCATCACAAGAAGATAATGATAGCAAAGGTACAAACATATAAATATGAGGAAATCATTGATGCGATAACTCGATTATATGAGTTGATACAAGTAAATAATCTTCATGATTTAGTTATGGAAATGAAACATATTGTACCTGAGTATCATTCGCAGAACTCTAAATGGGAAAATATTGACAAAGAAATTATTAACGAAATAAAATCATAAAACCGATATAAAAATGAATAAGTTTTTGAAATTTAGTTTAATTGTCGTTGCTTTATGGGGGTTAACCATGGGTATTTCTGCCGACGATAACAAATCAAGTGGCTCAAATGTGTTATCATCATTATTTGAATCGTTAAATAATTCAGGCTCTTTGGGTAGTGTTGGTGATGTTGTCCAAGATTTAATCTCTACTGAAAATATTGCGATTAGTGATATAGTTGGGACATGGGAATATTCAGCTCCGGCAGTATCTTTTAAAAGTGATAATATGTTGAAGAAGGCAGGTGGAGCTGCTGCTTCGGCTTCTGTAGAGAAGAAGTTGAATACTTATTATAAATATGCCAATATTCAATCTATGAAATTGGAAATTAATGAAGATAGTACATTTACCATGTCATTAAAACGCACATCATTAAAAGGTGATATTACAAAAGATGAGGAGGGTAATTTCTTTTTTAATTATAAAGTTACCGGTCGCATTAATATTGGAACAATACAGACTTATTTAGCAAAGTCGGGAAATACGTTGGATGTAACATATGATGTGAGCAAGTTAATTGCAATTATAGAGAAAGTTGGAACATATACAGGTAATTCAACAATAAAAGGGGTTTCTTCCTTGTTGAGCGGATATGATGGTATAACAGCCGGATTTAGATTAAAGAAGGTTGAATCAACAAAATAGTAAAAAAATTAAATGGGCGCAAATTTGCGCCCATTTAATTTTTTTAGTGTAATATTGAATGATTAGATAACGTAGTCAACACATGCACGGGATTCTTTATGGCCGGCGAGAAGTGCGGCAGCTGCTACGTGAGCAGGATGTTTGGCATAAATATCTACATCTGCCATTGTTGGAACAATAGCAGTTAACACCACATCCCATTCTTCATTGGGGTTTTCATTAATTCCCACTTCCATAGATTGTAATACATCTATTTGTGCAGGCAATGCCATAAGTGCGGCTTTGAAATTTTCGGCTACTTGACGACGTTCTTCTGTTGTGCCACTAAGTTTAAATGTTACAATATGTTTTACCATTGTAGTTATATTTTAAGCGTTATTATATAATCTTTGACGAGCGGCAAGAACTCTCTCATCTGTGATGTAGTCGTCATAATCCATCATTTTGTCAATGATTCCATTAGGAGTAAGTTCGATTATACGATTACAAACG
>CAZCEB010000041.1:0-10364 GCA_964497305.1 uncultured Muribaculaceae bacterium
ACTTTGCAAAAATATTACTATAAACAATAACGAAATGCCAAATATATCTCAACGAGGTCAAATAATGCCGGAATCACCAATCCGTAAATTAGTGCCATTATCAAATGATGCTAAAGCTCGCGGATTAAAAGTATATCATCTTAATATCGGGCAGCCTGACCTTCCTTCTCCGGCAGAAGGATTGGAGGCACTCAAGCATATTGATCGCAAAGTGCTTGAATATAGCCCATCAGAAGGCTTATTATCACTTCGTCAAAAACTTGAGAACTATTATAAACGTTTCAATATCAATGTTGACGTAGATGACATTATCGTTACGACAGGTGGATCTGAAGCAGTTTTGTTTGCATTTATGGCATGCCTTGATCCCGGAGACGAAATTATCGTTCCTGAGCCGGCATACGCTAACTATATGGCTTTTGCAATCTCAGCCGGAGCCAAAATTGTTACCGTTCCGTCAAGTATAGAAGAGGGATTTGCTCTACCCCCTGTGGAAAAATTTGAAGCGCTCATCACCCCAAAAACCAAGGGTATATTAATCTGTAACCCTAATAATCCTACAGGTTATCTTTATACACAAAAGGAGATGAATCAAATTAGGGACATCGTAAAAAAATATGATTTATTCCTATTTTCCGATGAAGTATATCGTGAATTTTGCTATACCGGAGCCCCTTATATTTCAGCATTTCATCTGCCCGGTATTGAAGGCCAAGTAGTGCTTATTGATTCGGTATCAAAACGATATAGCGAATGTGGAATACGTATTGGCGCAATCATCACCAAGCACAAGGAGCTAAAAAAGAATGTAATGAAATTTTGCCAAGCTCGTCTAAGCCCTCCATTATTGGGACAAATCGTTGCTGAAGCATCGATTGATGCATCCCCCGATTATATGTTGATGACCTACAATGAATATGTCGAACGACGCAAATTCCTTATCGATGGGCTAAACAAAATACCCGGATGCTACTCTCCTATACCAATGGGAGCATTCTACACCGTAGTAAGCCTTCCGGTAGATGATGCCGACAAATTCTGTGAATGGTGTTTGCGTGAGTTTGAATATGAAGGGCAAACCGTATTTATGGCTCCGGCATCAGGCTTTTATACAACAAAAGGCGTGGGTAACAATGAAGTGCGCATGGCTTATGTATTGAAGAAAGAAGACCTCGCCAAAGCATTAAAAGTTCTTGCTGAAGCACTAAAAGCATATCCAGGGCGAACAAATATATGAAATTTGAATTTTATATTGCCCGACGATTAAGGCTAAAGAATTACGATAATCACAAGCAAAATTCTCCAAGCATTTCAATAGCCGTTATCGGTATTGCATTGGCAATTATCATTATGATGATTGCCATAGTTGTTGTTTTGGGTTTCAAACATGAGATTCGAGACAAAGTCATGGGCTTTGATGCACAAATAAACATCAACAATAATGCCGGTTATACAGAGCTGAATAATGACTATATAATTTTCAACGATACACTCAAAAAAATAATCAATAATTCCATTCCTAATATTAAGACTTCGCTAACAATTAAACAACCCGGAATACTCAAAACCGACAATGATTTTATGGGTATTATCCTAAAAGGAATGGACAAAAACTATGATTGGGAATTCATCTCCGATAATTTAGTCGATGGCTCAATTCCCGATTACAATAATGATGAAAACAATAATAAAATCATTATTTCTCAGATAATATCATCAGCGTTAAAACTGAACATTGGGGATAAAATATATGCTTATTTCTTTGATAATAATAAAATACGTACCCGACGTTTTGAAATAGTGGCAATATATGAAACTCATTTTGGCGAATATGATAAATTATTTGCATTCACAACAATAGGCACACTTCAAAGATTAAATAATCTTGACTCCAATATAGGGAACAGCGTTGAAATCAGAAATTTACCGATATCTGAAATTGAAGATGTATCATATAACCTTCAAGATAGTTTAATTCAAGCATGCTATTCCAATCAATTAACTACATTATACCGTGAAGATACTGTATATAAATCAGGTGCGCTATACTTTAATTGGCTTGACCTGCTTGACACAAATGTCATTGTTATTATTATCCTCATGGCGTTCGTATCAGGCTTTACTCTTATTTCAAGTATGTTTATTATAATCCTTGAAAGAATTAACATGATAGGAATAATGAAATCTTTGGGTGCCACCAATGCTCAAATACGTCGCATATTCATATATCTGACAGAACGACTTGTCTTAAAAGGGATTTTATGGGGAAATATTATTGCTCTGTCTATAATTTTTATCCAAACCAAATTCAAAATTATTCCACTTGACCCTGAAGCATATTATTTAAATTATGTTCCGACAGAAATCAACTGGTTGTATATATTATTGTTAAACATAGGAGTTGTCATTATTTCCGGATTAATACTGATACTCCCCTCTCATTTAATTTCGACAATATCTCCCGCAAAAACAATAAAATTTGAATAAATCTTTTTTGGCACTCTATTTGTTACAATATAAGTTAACGAGCGATATCATTACCGGATTTTTCGCTATTTTTGCACAATAATTAATTAATTTCATAAATGACCGAGAATATCAATTTAGTAAAACTAATTACCGAAGGGATACAAGAACGCAAAGGGCACAATATAACCCATGTTGATTTAAGTAATATCGAGTCAGCTGCCGCCGAAAATTTTATTATATGCGAAGGGAACTCCACTATGCAAGTTTCTGCTATCGCAGATAGTGTGAGAGAATACCTCCAAGAAAATGCAGGCATAAAACCATATAATTATGATGGCTATCAAAATTCTCAATGGATTGTTATTGACTACGGCAACACTTTTGTTCACATTTTCTTGCCCGATGTTCGTCAATACTACAACCTTGAAGAATTGTGGAGCGATGCTGTTATAAATGAAATACCCGACTTAGACTAAGCATTATTATAATATGAATCAAAAAACAAATTCAAATAAACGTCCTCAGTTTAAATTTAGTTTATACTGGATGTATGCCATTGTTATCATATTCCTGGCCGGAATGTTATATCTTGATGATAATACTATCACTAAAGAGGTAAGTTATTCCGAATTTGAAAAATATGTAACAGATGGAGGTGTAGACAAAATTATTATCTATACCAATAAAGATGAAGCAATTGCATATCTTAACGACTCTCTCGCATCAAAAATATTTCACGAAGACCAAGTAAAAAAAGGTACAGAATATAAGATACTGACAGATATTCCTTCGGCTGATAAACTTCAAGATAAAATTGATGATTGGAATAATACAGGTGTTTTTACCGGATCGGTAAAATATGAAAAATCAAGTGATTTTACATCTCTACTATGGTCATTTGGTCCAATTGTTCTACTCATTGCTTTCTGGTTTTTTATCATGAAACGCATGTCAGGCAAAGATGGCTCAGGAGGTGGAGTGTTTAGTGTAGGCAAGTCTAAAGCAAAAATTTATGATAAAGATAACTCTGTCAATGTTTCTTTTAAAGATGTAGCCGGATTGTCTGAAGCTAAGACTGAAATTGAAGAAATTGTTGAATTTTTAAAAAATCCTCAACGATATACAGAACTTGGAGGTAAAATTCCTAAAGGTGCATTACTTGTAGGTCCTCCGGGGACAGGTAAAACATTATTGGCTAAAGCTGTTGCAGGAGAAGCAAATGTCCCATTTTTCTCAATGTCTGGTTCTGATTTTGTTGAGATGTTTGTTGGTGTAGGGGCTTCACGTGTTAGAGATCTTTTCCGTCAAGCCAAAGAAAAATCACCTTGCATTATTTTTATTGATGAAATCGATGCTGTAGGACGTGCTCGCGGTAAAAACCCAAATATGGGAGCAAATGATGAGCGAGAAAATACACTAAACCAATTGCTTACCGAAATGGATGGTTTTGGCTCTAACAGCGGTGTTATCATCCTTGCGGCAACCAACCGCGCCGATATCTTAGATAAAGCGTTATTGCGTGCCGGACGTTTTGACCGTCAAATCTATGTAGAACTACCTGATTTAAATGATCGCGTGGCAATATTCAACGTGCATCTGCGTAACATAAAAATTGATGAATCAGTCGATGTCGAATTGCTCGCACGCCAAACACCGGGATTCTCAGGTGCTGATATTGCAAACGTGTGTAACGAAGCTGCATTAATAGCAGCTCGCCAAAATAAATCGACTGTAGAAAAACAAGATTTCATTGATGCCGTTGACCGCATAATCGGCGGATTGGAAAAACGCTCTAAAATTACAACTGAAGAGGAAAAACGCTCTATTGCCATTCATGAAGCAGGGCATGCTGCACTCTCATGGCACTTACAATATGCCAATCCTTTAATAAAAGTAACAATTGTTCCTCGTGGTAAAGCTCTTGGCGCTGCATGGTATTTACCCGAAGAAAGACAGATCACCACATCACAAGCTCTTCTTGATGAAATGTGTGCAACTCTTGGAGGTCGCGCAGCTGAAGAATTATTCTTAGGACACATATCAACAGGGGCAGCAAACGATCTTGAACGAGTAACTAAACAAGCATACGCTATGGTTGTTTATTTCGGAATGAGTGATAAATTACCCAACCTCTGTTACTATGACTCAACAGGACAAAATTATGGTTTCACAAAACCATATAGTGAAGAACGTGCAAAAATCATAGACCAAGAGGTTTCTCGTATTATTGAAGAACAATATCAACGAGCTAAAGATATTCTTAGTAAACACGCTGACGGTCATGCTCAGCTCACAGATGTATTGTTATCACGAGAAGTAATATTTACTGAAGATGTCGAAAAGATTTTTGGCAAGCGACAATGGACATCTCGTACCGACGAAATTTTAGCAGCTCGCTCGGCAGAGGCTGCTGAAGCAGAAAAAGCAGAAATAGAACAAAATGAAAAGGATATTGAGGAAGCAAAAGAAAAGGCTAATAACGATGCCAATGTGTCTACACCTCCACCTATCCCCTCTTCCAAAAGTAGAGAATAATATCTAAAAACGCCATAAAGCCATGTTTAGAACTAAATCTAACATGGCTTTAACGTTAATCACTTATATTTTATCATTATCTTTGTTTTTCTTTTTGTAAATCATTCAATGAAAAAAATTGTACTATTTATTATATCATGCCTTTCTGTTGGCATAATATGGTGTCAACAGAAAAATATGCAATATCCCGACTCAACAGGGCAAGTACAATTTTATGTTCAACCTGCAACTAAAAATTATAAAACAGAATATGCCGACTCTATAACGATGTTACGCAAAACTCCTAATTGGTTTAAGGAATATTTGTCATCGTTAATGCGTGGACACGTTGATCGCACAAGAGAGAAACGAGTGGATATTAGCTTTGCAGTAACTCCTTCTTATACACGAGAAGCCGGGTTTGGTATTGGTGGAGCTGTAACAGGTCTATATCGTTGCGATATGAATGATTCTCTTCCAAACCCGTCAGATTTTCTTGCGACCGTAAACGCATCGTTAAATGGATTTTATGTTTTTACATTTAAAGGTAACAATCTATTTCCTGACAACAAGTCAAGACTGTCCTATAAATTAGAATTATACCGAAAAGCATTAGATTTCTGGGGTATAACATCTGAAGAAACAGCTAAAAATCCTAAATCTAAATACAATCGTCGACAAATTGATTTACAATCTGAATATATATATAAAATTAATCGCAATTTTTATGCGGGGATTCAACTCCGCTGTAATTATACCGATGCTCGCGATGTGAGGGATATTAACTACCTATTAGGGGAAAACAAGCAATATTATGTTACCGGTTTAGGGCTCTCTTTTGAATTTGATTCACGAGATAATCTATTGACACCCACTCGGGGACTACACATCGCCTACCAACCTATGGCATTCTTTAAAGGATTGGGAAACGCTCCAAAATCATTCTATAGCCACACATTCATCGCAAACTACTATCAACGGCTATGGAAAGGCTCTGTTCTTGCCTTTGACGGATATATGAAACTAAACAGCACATCAACACCATGGACAATGAGAGAGATGATTGCTGCCGATGGCACACGAATGAGAGGATATTATATGGGCTCATATATCGATAATAATCAAGTTGCAACACAAATTGAATTACGTCAACATGTTTGGAATAGATTTGGTCTTACAATGTGGGGGGGGAACTCGTTAATCTTTTCTTCATTTAAACAACTGAGCAAACAAGATATCAAACCTGAATGGTTGTTCAATTTTGGAGTTGGACTACGATTTGAGTTTAAACATAATGTAAATGTACGTGTTGATTACGGGTTCGGGGAAGGAACATCCGGAATACTATTTGCTATTGGAGAAGCATTCTAAAAAACGCTCTTAACATTTATTCAGATTTTTAATGTCATTAAAAATAACCTTTACTTGTCTTATTAGTAAAAAACATTAAAATCATGACATCTCAAGAATTTGATCAGTTGTACCTAAAAAACTATCCGATACTATATCGCGTAGTTTATCCCATGCTTCGTGATGAGGAGGAATGTCGTGATGTGATTAATGATGTTTTTACCAATCTATTAGATAACCCTAATCAAAACATTACAAATATCGAAGGATATCTATATAGAATGGCAAAAAACAAAGCTCTAACAATCATATCACGAAAAGACACATTCTCTCGTTTTCAAAAGCTCTACCCTATTGAAGCCAATCTAAACAGCATCTATGACTATGAACGAGAAAGGTTATTATTGCAAGTTCTCCAATTTTTAGACCAGCAGCTATCACCTGTAGCAAGAGAAACAATATCTCTTATTTTTGAAAAAGGATTATCCTACAAAGAAGCTGCAAAAAAAATGAATGTAACAACATCGGCAATAAACAAACATGTTGTCCGGACATTAAAACTTCTTAGAAATCATTTCAATCGCAAATAAAACACAAATTTTACATTCTTATGAAAACTTTAAATAACATATATAAAGATGATATTATTTCTCGTCTTATAAATTCGCCCGAAACATTAACAACCGAAGAAATTTCTCTCATTCAGAACGATCAGGAACTTTTTGAATTATACAACGCAGCTAATCTATGTAAAGAAGCATCATCAATAACTGATATGGAAATTCCAAACGCCAAGGATGAATTAATACGTTTCAAAAATAAACGGAAAAAGATATATTTTATCAAACAATGGCAACCATTAATGCGCATTGTAGCCATATTCATCATAGTTGTAATTACATCAATTGTTATTGTTGCTGCATTTAATCCTCAAATTATCGAATACATTACCGGAAATGATTCTATTGATGTCATTGAAACAATAACAGAACATGATAAATCCCCAACATCTACTACAAGCGCAACCATCGAAAATATAGTAATCACAAATAATCACGAATTAATATATGACAACATCTCTCTTAAAGATATAGCCAACGAATTATCAACAATTTACGGCATAGATATTAAATTTGAGAATAAAGAAGCGGCTGAGTTAAGATTATATCTAAGAATTGAGCAAGGCAAGACAATACAAGATGTAGTAAACATCCTGCAATCTTTTGATCTATTTACTACTGACTTTGAAAATGACATATTAACAATCAATTAATAGGCTTTAACCATGCTTAAATATTTATATATCATATTGACAATGATATCGCTCAGCCATATCAATATGTCAGCTCTTAATATCACAAAGACATATTACGATGAACCAATGTCCAATGTATTACGAGATATTGATAAATCATATACTACAGGAAATCTAAATTTTATTTTTAATGAACTTGAAGATTACACAGTTACAACAACAATCATAAATAAGCCTATTTTGGATGCCATTTATGAAATAATAGGATTTTATCCTATCAAAGTAACTTGTAAAGGCAACGATATTTTCATTGAATGTTGGCAAAAAGAAGAAAACAAACTCAAAGGTCGTCTTATTGATGAACATCGAAAACCTGTAGAATTTGCCACGATATCTTTATTCAACCCCATCGACTCATCCTTTATTACCGGAGGAGTAACTAATCAAAATGGGGACTTTGTAATCCCCACCAATGCTAAAACCGTATTACTCAAAACTCGTTGTATCGGATATATGCCTTATTCCAAAATATATAACGTTGGAAATATTGGAACTATTTACATCCACTCTAATGCAAAATTACTCAAAGAGGTACTTATTGAGCAAAAGCACTATTACTTTGATGGAGACAAAATTGTTACTCATCCAACAGCAACACAAATAAAACATTCAGCCGATTTATATTCCCTCTTAGGCCAGCAACCTTTTCCAGGTTTATTTGTTGATGAAATTAATCGGTCAATAAAAGTGTTTAATGGATCTCCAATAATATTAGTTAATGGGATAAAACGATCGGCATCAGAACTCATATCAATCAACCCTAAGAATATTGCAAAATTTGAATATAGCACCAACATACCCATTAAATATCTTGACAGCGGAGCATCCGGAATTATATACGTCTATTTGAAACAACCTAAAGATGGAGGTACATTTTATGCCGATTTTTCCGGAGCGCCAACAACCGGATTTATAAATGCTGATGCCGGGACATCCTATAACCAAGGAAAATCTGAATTCACTTTAGATTATTCATTTAATTGGAGAGACTATGATAAACGAGAAGTTGATATCAAAGAAAGCTATATCGGTGATGATTTCAGAGTAGATATAAACAAAGATGGTAAAGATTCACCAATGGACTATAACCAACATAGCATTATTGCCGGATATACTTATCGTCATGATAAAACGCTTACATTCACAGCTAAATTAAGAAACTACATTTGGACAAATCACAACAAAGAATATAGTGATGTTATAGATAGTTATTTCGGTAACTACTCGCAAACAGTGAGCAATCAAGGACATAGATATGCCCCATCATTAGATCTTTTTGTAAAAAAAGAATGGGATAATGGACAATCTTTTGAAGCTCAAGTAGTAGGATCATTATCTGATAGCGAATCAAGTAGAAATCTCAATAATGATTTTTCAAATGGAAAATCCGAAATCTACATGTCAGACGTTAGTAGTTTTCACAAATCTCTTATCTCTGAGATATCATATTCCAAACAATTTAGCAAAAAGACTCAACTTTCAGCAGGTTATCAAAACAGCTTAAGCCAAACATCCAATAACTACATCTTAAATGAAGCCAAAACCACACTCAGTAGTAACAATAACTACATTTATGCAGGGCTGACACAACGCATTGGTAAATCAGTTTTTAATATTGGCTCTGGATTAAAAATGATATGGATGGAAAGCGAAGATAACAAACGTAATTTCACTCGCAATTTAACATATCTTAGTTTTGGATTACCAATTAATCAAAAATTTCAGTTAAATCTCAGCGGACGATATACCCCATCAATACCTTCACTCTCAGAACTCACTGATGTTAAACAGGAATATGATGGTTATTTAGTAACAAATGGCAATAACAATCTAAAATGTAGCGAAGATTTATTTGGGAGATTACAAGGTTATTTTTCTCATAAAAAATTTTCGATGGCAATTGGTGCTGAATATTTATACATATTAAATCCTCGCTATCAAAATGTTACATATCTTGGCAATGGAAAATTCATATCTCAATCCGACAATTTTAACAATTATAAACGATTTGGATTGTATACTAATGTTGCACTGACTGAGATATTCAATAAACATCTTTCTTTTAATATATATTGCCTATATAATCACATGGTTTCAAGCGATGATGCTTGGAGATATTCACTTGACGGATTTACCACTCAATTATCAGTCAATGCATATTTTGGAGATTGGATAATTAGAGCATATTACAAAATTCCTGACAAATATTTATTTGGTGATGAAAAACGTAAAAATGAAAATTGGAGTACTCTAACAATTGGATATCGCCCCAACAAACAATGGTATTTATCATTAACCGGAAACTTGTTATTCCATTCGGCAGGAACTGAATATCCCAATTGGAGACTTAGTCAAACAAATCCAAGATACACCTATGTCTCAATAGAAAACAACGCAAATATGATAACATTCACCGCTCGCTACAACATTTCATTCGGGCGCATCTTCGGAAAGACAAAACGCAGTCTGAATAATTCCGACTCCGGTCCTGCTGTATTAACTTTATAACAAACTTTTTATTCATAATTACTTAAAACGTCGATTGTAATAAACAATCGACGTTTTATTATGGTCAAATTTATGCGTATCTTTGCATCTGTTTTTTCCGAGATAGTTTATGATATATAATTTTATAAATAGCATATTGAATTTGCTTAATGACGCAAACGATTTCCTTTGGACATATATAATCATTGGCTTACTGATATTTAGCGCG
>CAZCEB010000042.1:0-10360 GCA_964497305.1 uncultured Muribaculaceae bacterium
GAGATGGCTTGTTGTAATATGGTACAACTGAAAGAACTGCACTAAAAGGAGATAAATCAGATGTTTTTAGTTCTTCAACCAATGCCATAGTATTGTTCCCGCCAATACCAATAACCAAAGGAACACGCCCGGCAACACGTTCCACGATGAAGCTTTTAACTGCTTGCTTTTCGTCGGATGTCAATGTCGCCGTTTCGGCTGTAGTTCCAAGTACAACCAAATAATCGACACCGCTTTTAATCTGATATTCCAATAAGCGTGCAAGCGCGTCAAAATCAATACTTTTATCTTGTTTAAAGGGCGTTATTAATGCTACGCCCATTCCCTTTAAATTTATCCTCGCCATAGGAATTCCATAAATGAGTTGCAAATTTACACATTTATTCCGAATTGAGTTAAACAAAAGGGAATAAACACGTGTTTTTATTGCAAATAAGTTAAATCACTAAACACACATTCTCATGACTAATTTCAATAGTATCATTAGCAGCAACAAACTGACTCTTGTTGATTTCTTTGCCACATGGTGTGGACCATGTAAAATGCAATCGCTCATTATCGATAAAGTGAAAGAAGACTATGGCGATGTCGTAAATATCTTAAAAGTGGATGTCGATCACGACAACGAGATTGCAAATGTGTATTCAATACATTCAATACCCACTCTCATTCTGTTTAAAAACGGACGCATATTGTGGCGTTCAAGCGGATTGCGTCAAGTGGCGGACATTGAATCAAAAATCAAAGAATATCTTTAAACGGCAAAGAAGAGTATGAGCAATTGTGCTGCTACGACTCGCAAGAACATTGTCAGCGGATATACTGTAGAATAAGCAACGGCAGGAGCATCATTTCCTGTGCTATTGTTTGCATAGGCAAGCGCAGGAGGATCGGTGCATCCGCCTGACATGAGCCCCATAATTGTCAAGAAATTTATCTTATAATATCCGCGAGCAATGCTGCCAACAATAATCAATGGGACAACAGTTATAATAAATCCCCATATAACCCACCACATTCCTGTAGTGTTAAATACTGTCGCAGCAAAGTCTTTTCCTGAAGAAATACCCACCGAAGCAAGGAACAGACATATTCCCAATTCTCGCATCAGCATGGACGAAGAGGAAGATGTGTAGGTAATTAATTTAAATTTGTAGCCAAATCGGCTCAACAAGATAGCAACCACAAGAGGTCCTCCAGCCAATCCAAGTTTCATGCCAAAGCCGACATCGATAGAGCCAAGCACAATACCTAATAATATACCAACAAATATTGTAATCAAATTGGGCTCGTTCAAACGTTTCATTGAGTTGCCCAATTTTGTTGCAAGACGATTTATGTCTTCTTCATTTCCGACAACGGTCAAGCGGTCTCCAATCTGAAGACGCAAGTTGGGAGAGGCAAGAAGATCTACACCTGCACGATTGACACGAGTTGCATTTAGCTTGTAACCCATGCGCAATCGCAAAGATCCTATTGTAGCACCATTGAAATTGCCTCTTGTAATTAAGATGCGACGAGATACAACAGGGCTTGGCATTGCTTTCCAGTCCATTTCCACCTCAGGTCCTACAACGGCTTTCAATCGTTCCTCATCTTGGACAGACATTACAACAAGAAGTTTATCTCCAAGATGTATTTCAGTTTCTGACTTGGGAATAACGATTGAGCCATCTTTGCGCATCAAGCGAGATACTACAAAATTGCAATTTATGATGTCATGAAGTTGAAGAAGAGTGCGTCCATCGATAAGTTGGTTTGTTGCCTCGTAGGTAACAACATGAGGTTTTAGTGTGCTATTTTCTGCTTCATCTTCAATTTCTTTGACTTCTTTGTCAACTTTGATGCGAAACAATGCCTTGATAATAAACATGGCAAGAATAATGCCCACTACGCCAAGGGGATAAGCAGCAGCATATCCCATTGCCATAGTATTGGCATCAGAGATGTTACCCACTGTTTGCTGAGCGGCGGCAAGTCCGGGGGTATTTGTTACCGCTCCCGACATAACGCCCACAAGAGCACTCATTGATGTCTCGCCATCGATAAAATATATCGCAAGGACGATTGCAACATTTAGCAATATCCCAAGAACAGCCAATCCATTAAGTCTCATTCCTCCGGTCCTAAAAGACTCAAAGAAAGCCGGACCAACTTGCAATCCAATTGAAAAGATAAACAATATTAGCCCAAATTCACGTATAAAGTGTAACACTTCTCCATCTACGATGTATCCCAGATGTCCCATTACTATGCCGACAAATAAAACAAATGTAACACCGAGCGAAACACCTGCAAATTTAAGTTTGCCAAGATATACGCCTAATGCAATAACAAATGAGTAAAGTACGATTGTACTTGCGAGGTCGGTATTCCCCGGACCAAGAAGTGTCTGAATCCATTCCATAAGATAAAGCGATATAATTTATTGAATATACCAACGTTTAGCACATTTGTTGTAAACGCGAGTGCAAAGGTACTGCTTTTTTTGCGTATAACTGCTTCAAATTTTAACTATTTTATCGGTCTACAATAGTTAAAATTTCTGACGGATGTGATGCGATGTTATCGGCAAAATATTCACGCAATTCTTTTTCGGGACGGAATCCCCATGTAACACCAACCGATTCAACACATGCACGACGCGCAGTTTCCATGTCAATACCGGAGTCCCCCACATATAACACTTGTGATTTTAACGTTGGTGATTTAGATAGAATATCAAAAACAATGGATGGGTCGGGCTTTACCGGATAGTCGTTTTTTTGTCCCTCTACAGCAACCCATTCAATTGATGGAAAATAAGTGTTAATCAGCTCAACGACAGCTTTGTGGTACTTGTTTGAAGCGACAGCAAGTTTCACGCCCTTTTCAACCAATGCGTCAAGTAGTTCATTAATCCCGTCATAAATAGTCGTGTCATCGGCTTTGTGGATGTCGTAATACTCCATAAAACATTCTCGCAGACGGGTTACATTTTCTTCATTTCGGGCGTCTTCAGGTAACACACGTTCTAATAATCGAGTTACTCCATTTCCAACAAAAAAAGGATAGGATGAAATATCGTGGATGGGGTATCCGCAAGTCTCAAGAGCGTAATTTGCGGCAGAGCCGAGGTCGTGTATTGTGTTCAACAATGTCCCATCAAGGTCAAAAATTACCAGTTGTTTCATAATAAATGTTTTATCAGAACGGATAACCTACAGCAAAATGGAATGTGGCATCACGCTTCCACTTTGGGTTGATAATAGGCCAACGCTCCTCATTTTTAGCAGGATTATATGCTTTCATCCCTAAATCAAGTCGAAGCAAGAAATAGGAAAAGTCCAATCTGAGACCTGCACCATAGGCCATTGCTATTTCATTGTAGAATGAATTAAATTTGAATTTTCCTCCCGGTTGGTTTTCATAGTTGTGTATTGTCCACACGTTTCCGGCATCGACAAACAATGCACCTTCAAATATCCAAAACAATTTAGCTCGATACTCAACACTCATATCAAATCGGATGTCTCCACATTGATTAATAAAGTCGGTTACAGAATTACGAGAATCATAATTACCGGGACCAAGAGTGCGCACACTCCATCCTCTTACTCCATTAGCACCACCGGCATAAAAACGTTTTTCAAAAGGTAGAACAGAAGAATTGGCATAAGGTACACCTATTCCAAATCCGGCATGAAACGCGAGGCTGTTTCGAGTGTTGAAATTGCGTGTATATGTATAATCAATTTCCCCTTTAACATATTGAGAATATTGAATATCAAATAATTTGTATGCACCATCTTCTCGTTTCTGTCCCAATGCATTTGATAATGCATATAATAGATTGCCGGCGGTCTCAATCGAAGTGCGCAAAGTGTAAACGGATGGTTGTAAAATATATTTGCGCAATGTTGATGAGGCAATGCGTTTGTTGGTGCGATAATAGGTATATCCCATCTTCATGATGAAGTGGTCTTCATAGCTATACCTCAGCAACGGATTTGATGGGGCAATCTGGTTGATGAAATCAATCGTGCTATTGGGAAGATATACATAATTTATATCCAATAAATCAAATGTGCGTCGCACTGTGTTTTGACGATTATTCCATTTGTATTTCCATGCCGCACCGGCTATAATGCGTGTATATTCTGGTCGTTCCTGATAGTTAAATGATACAGCAAACTCGGTTGTGGCCTTCATGCGGCGTTTAAATTCCTTAGACAGAAAAGGACTCATGAACTTAGGAAATGTTATCCCTATTTCAGTTGCATACTCGGTGTATCTATCATTGATAATTCCGTCAAAATCACCTGATAGACTCTCATAGGCGGTGCGAAATTTAGCAGTGAGCAATTCCGAGCCTTTTGCTAAATTGCGATGTTGATAGGTTACTCCTACACCAAAGCCTAAATCTCCCTCTGAGTTTGTGCCCTCCAATTCGAGTGTAACGCCTTGTTTTTTATTACGCCTCATTAATATGTAAGCATCAAGCCACATGTCGTCTCCTATTTGAGCAACAGGATTCATCGAAATATTAATGAACTTCAAAATATCAAGACGCCCCAATGCTTCATGTGTCAAATCAATCTGTCGAGCCTGGTATTTTTCTCCGGGAACAATAAAGCAACATTCCTCAAGAACTTTTGGCTTGATATAATGATCTTTGCCATATAAAACAATAATATCTTTATATCTGACAGTGTCAAGAGCAACAAAGCCACTATCAATATTGCCTGACTCATAATCAACCACAAATATCACATCTCTGACATAATATTGTCGGTGAATTGTTTTTGCGGTATCATTATGTAATATAGGTTGGTTTAAATTCAATGTAAGATTAATATCCTTTGAGCCGGCAGCTGTATCGGCTGTAAAAGTTATATATTCTTTATTGAATGCATAATAGCCTCTGTTACGTAGCCGATTAACCATCAATGTGCGTTCTGCATCAAGATTGTTTATATCAAAAAGGTCTCCGGGATTAATAGAGGAGCGTGCTGTGTCGGCATATATATATTGAGCAATCGTCGTATCAGGTATCTGATAGTCGATAGATGTTATTCGGTGAGGCTCACCTGCCTTTATCGTATATGATACATCAATTTTCTTTTTTTTATCCTTGCGTAATGTATCAACAGACACACTTGCGCCCAAATATCCTTTGTTTATCATTGCCTGGCGCAATTGGTTTGCCGATGCCATAGTCAATGATTGATCATATATAACCGGAGCTTGTCCAAGACGACGCAACCAACGATTATACCACTTTGTTGTATCGCCACCCGACATGTTATATGTTGCAAGTTGAATTTTTAATCCACCGAGCACTTTATGATTGGGAGCTTGACGCAAATAGTTGTATAATTCCGATGAAGAAACATCTTTGGCATCCTCTACTTTTATCGATACATTATTCAGTAGATGTTCTCCCGATGGTACATGTTTAGTCGAGCTGCAACTCCACACTAAAGCTACAACAACTATTAATAATAAAACACGTATAAAGCGTATATTTACCATTTATTGAGATTTGCGAATGCAAAGGTAATGAATTGATTGCACTTAACAAGATATTTAGTAATTTTGTACAAATTAGTTCCACTTTTAATGAATCAGAAGAAAAAAATAATTCGTGCCACAACAATAGCTACATCATTGAAAACTTTTTGCAAAGATATGCTAAAAGAGTTGTCAGAACGATATGAAGTAGTAGCATTGTCTTCTCCGGGAGAAGATTTGGAATATGTAGGTAAACGAGAAGATGTTCGCACCATCGGAATTAAAATGGAGCGACGCATTTCGCCAATTAACGATCTTGTATCATTGTTTAAACTCATCAAAATCATGCGCAAAGAAAAACCTTGGTTAGTTCATAGTATGACTCCTAAGGCAGGACTATTGTGCATGATGGCAGCATGGATAACAAGAGTGCCACGACGAGTACACACATTTACCGGTCTGATATGGCCTATAAGGACCGGAGTATCTCGGCGCATACTCATGTTTACCGACAAAATTCTGTGTGCTTGTGCAACCCACATAATTCCGGAAGGGGAGGGGGTGAAACAAGATCTCATTGCAGGCAAAATCACGAGAAAACCGATGAAAGTCCTTGCCAATGGCAATGTGAGAGGAATTGAGTTAGATCATTATACCTGCTCGGAAGAAGTGTTAAATGAAGCGTCAAAAATAAAAAAGGATGGAGTTTTTACCTATATTTTTATTGGTCGTATAGTAAAAGATAAAGGTATTCACGAATTAATTGAAGCATTTGTCAAAATTAATAATGAGAGACCTAATACTCGATTAATTTTAGTGGGGCGTTTCGAGTCGCAATTGGACCCACTTTCAACTGAAACGCAAAACATTATCAATACTCATAAAGCGATAGAAACTGTAGGGGCAAAAAATGATGTGAGACCATGGCTTGCAGCAGCTGATGTACTCACATTTCCAAGCTATCGGGAGGGATTCCCAAATGTGGTAATCGAAGCAGGAGCAATGGGACTACCTTCTATCGTAACAGATATAAATGGAGCTAATGAAATAATAATTCCGGGACAAAATGGAGTAATAATCCCATCACATGATGCCGACGCTTTATATAATGCCATGCTTGAAATGCATGACAACAATGCGATGAGAGAGCAGATGGCTTCTAAAGCCCGTTCATTAGTAGCCCAACGTTTTGACTGTCATATTGTGCGCAAAGCGTTATATGACTTTTATTACTCGTTGTAAATTGAGTATAAAATTTGTAACTTTGCATTGTGGGACGACTTCTATCAATAGACTATGGACGAAAACGTTGCGGTATTGCTGTAACCGACTCATTGCAGATTGTTGCAAATGGACTTACTACTGTTCCGACTCACACTCTCATTGATTTTATTAAAAAATATGTAGCGACTGAAAATGTTGATAAAATTATTGTGGGTAAACCAACAACAATGCGAGGAGAGGAGTCTGAATCAATGACGTATATAACGCCCGGAATAAATAGGCTAAAAAAAGAATTACCTAATATCCCAATAGAATTTTGGGATGAGAGATTTACATCGGTTTTAGCCCACAAATCGATGATTGATTCCGGTATGAAGAAAACAGACCGTCAAAATAAAGCAATTGTGGACGAAATCTCGGCAACAATAATATTGAACGATTATTTACAAAGTAAATCATTTAAATAATGAAACTACCTATATATCTTTACGGACATCCCGTATTAAGAAATACATCAGAAGAAATCACTCCTGACTACCCCGATTTAAAGAAACTTTTAGATGACATGTATGAAACAATGTATGCATCTGAAGGGGTGGGACTTGCAGCACCACAAATAGGTCGTAATGATCGCATCGTTGTAATTGATGCCGATCCGGTAGCAGAAAATCATCCTGAATGTGCAGGAAGAAAACTTACACTCATTAATCCCAAAATCGAGATTCTTGACGGAGAGAATGTTTCTCGAGGAGAAGGTTGTTTGAGCCTCCCCGGATTATCTGAAAATGTAAATCGTGTTGAACACATACGTCTTTCTTGGGTTGATGAAAATTTCAATGCTCATGAAGAAGAAATTTCGGGCTTCCTTGCTCGCATCGTTCAACATGAATGTGATCACCTTGAAGGGAAACTATATATTGATCACATATCACCTATTCGCAAACAACTCATACGCACAAAGCTCAACAATATCATTACCGGTCGCACTCGTTGCGACTATGCAGTGCGTTATGCACCTAAAAAGAAAAAATAATTTATAATTTTATCATTGACCAAAAACTATGGCCGACGACAAAAAAATAATCTTCTCAATGGTGGGAGTAAGCAAAATTTATCCCCCACAAAAACAAGTATTAAAAAACATCTATCTATCGTTCTTCTACGGAGCAAAGATAGGTATCATTGGATTAAATGGTTCCGGAAAATCATCCTTATTAAAAATTATAGCCGGAATTGATAAGAGCTATCAAGGAGAAGTCGTATTCTCTCCCGGATACTCAGTAGGTTATCTTGAGCAAGAACCTCAACTTGATCCCAATAAGACTGTGATAGAAGTAGTTAGAGAAGGAGTGCAACCCATCATGGACCTTCTTGCCGAATTTGACAAAGTAAATGAAAGTTTTGCCGATCCCGATGTTCTTGAAGATCCCGACAAGATGGACGCACTCATTGCTCGTCAAGCCGAATTGCAAGACAAACTCGATGCTGCCGATGCATGGAACATTGATAGTAAACTTGAACGAGCAATGGATGCTCTGCAATGTCCTCCCGACGACCAACCGGTAACAACACTTTCAGGAGGAGAGCGCCGTCGCGTTGCGTTGTGCCGTTTGTTGTTACAACAACCCGATGTTTTGCTCCTTGACGAGCCCACCAACCACCTCGACGCCGAGTCAATCGATTGGCTGGAACAACACTTGCAACAATATCCGGGAACAGTTATTGCAATTACTCATGACCGCTACTTCCTTGACCATGTTGCCGGTTGGATTCTTGAACTTGATCGAGGCGAAGGAATCCCCTGGAAGGGGAACTACTCTTCTTGGCTTGATCAGAAGACAAAACGCATGGCCCAAGAAGAAAAACAAGCCAGCAAACGTCGAAAAACCCTTGAACGAGAACTTGAATGGGTGCGTATGGCGCCAAAAGCTCGTCAAGCAAAGGGGAAAGCTCGTCTATCATCATATGACCGTCTTTTAAATGAAGACCAAAAAGAACGAGAAGAGCGTCTTGAGATATTCATTCCTAATGGACCTCGCTTGGGAAACAAAGTTATTGAGGCAACATCTTTAGCAAAAGCATTTGGCAAAAAACAACTATTTAAAGACCTTAATTTCTCTTTGCCACCAAATGGAATTGTGGGTGTTATCGGACCTAATGGTGCCGGTAAAACCACTCTATTCCGTCTCATTATGGGACAAGAAACTCCCGATGCCGGAACATTTGATGTGGGTGAAACAGTCAAAATTGCTTATGTTGACCAAACCCACCACGATCTTCTTCCCGAAAAATCGGTTTATGAAGTTATTTCTCAGGGGGTTGAATCTTTTCGCATGGGTGGTCGCGATATGAATGCACGTGCCTATCTCTCTAAATTCAATTTTACCGGAGCCGACCAAGAAAAGAAAATCGGTGTTCTTTCAGGAGGTGAACGCAATCGTCTACACTTGGCAATGGCTCTTAAAGAAGAAGGCAACGTATTGCTTCTTGACGAACCTACCAATGATATTGATGTCAATACTCTACGTGCCCTTGAAGAAGGTCTTGATGATTTTGCCGGATGTGCAGTTATAGTATCTCACGACCGCTGGTTCCTTGATAGAATATGTACTCATATCCTATCATTTGAGGGAGATGGTAATGTCGTGTTCTACGAAGGTAGTTATTCAGAATATGAGGAGTACAAACGTGCGCATAACGATGGGAAAGAGCCCACTCGACGTCGATACCGCAAACTAATGGAATAAAGAAAAGCTCCGAAAGGAGCTTTTCTTATTTAATACTCAATTGTTTTGTCTAACTAAAAATTATACAATTAAAATTTGAAAATCAAAAAAACAACCGTACCTTTGCACAAAGTTTTGCCACTTGTAATGCATGGGACCTGACTTTACTATTTTACGCATTAGATTCTTCGGTTTTATTCATTACTTTATTTTATTTACCACGTTGTGAAACGGAATTTATAGATTAGTGGCACAAATGTAAGTATGATATAATCTCTACATTTAAATTGCTATAAGACAACTATCTTTAGAATCACAAATCATGCCTTTTGGCTTTAGTCCACTCGCTCCCTGATAGAAGGGAGCAGCGGGCGTTTTTTAATATGTATTAACACTGCCACGATGTTTCGTCGTTTTATATCGACAATCACTCAAAATACACCTACAAAATTTCAACTACATCTAATCAATTGCATCATTTAATCGATTTTCGCTAATTTTGCGTTTATACAATTATATATAACAATATGCACATATCTCCAGAGAAACGAAAAAAGAGGCAGAATATATTGTCGGCAATTATACATTTTACGTGTATTGCTATTATCGTTTTTCTTCCTGAAGTAGTTATGAGCATAGGCGATACTCATCGAACAAACCTTCCGACCGGAGTATACGCCAAATCGATTTTGTTTATTGCCGTTTACTATATCAATTACTTTTTTATAGTAGATAAATGTTTTAATAGTAAACACACATCATCCAAATTTATATTATACAACTCGATAATTCTAATAATATCATTAGCCATAACATACTTTGTTTGGAAATGCAATGCAGCAGATAAACCCATAACAGAATATTCTGCTCCACATCCAATGGCGCCACCGCCACATCACGCACATGAAGTTCCTCAT
>CAZCEB010000043.1:0-10314 GCA_964497305.1 uncultured Muribaculaceae bacterium
CTGCCATTTCCCACATTGCAGGAATATCAACTGTTGTATTAGGAGCACCCATAATGAATGGAGCGCCTTCAGCCAAAGCAGCGTAAGCATAGCACATTGAAGGTGCAATATTTTCCTTATCGTCAGCCTTCATAGCAGCCTCAAGGTCAGCCAATTTATAGTGAACTTTTTCGTTTACCGGAACATATACTTCGGTAGAAGCAGCCCAAAGCACAACAACGCGGTCAACACCATTTTCTTTTTTGAAATTTCGGATATCTTCACGTAGTTGTTCTGTCATATCCCAACGATCCTTGCAATCTTTTACATTGTTTCCTTCAAGGCGTTTTGCAAAGTTTTTGTCAAACGCAGCTTTCATAGGAACAATCTTTTCAAGCTCGTCTTTTACAGGATTAATATCTTTTTCTTTCAATACTTCGCAGTTGATAGCTGATTCGTAAGCATTTTCAGGATATACATCCCATGCTCCAAATACGATATCATCAAGCTTTGCGATTGAAACAATTTCGTCGTATTTTAAATATTTTTTGTCAGCACCTTTGCCAACACGGATTTTGTCATATTGAGTCATTGCTCCTACAGGTTTTGCAAGACCTTTGCGAGCCATCAATACACCGGTCATGAAAGTAGTTGTTACCGCTCCAAGACCAACAACCAAGACACCGAGTTTCCCTTCGGCTTTCTTTACGTTAACTTTGTCCATGATGATAATAAATAAGTTATGTTTTTATTGTTTATTTAATTCAATTTTGAGACTTTTCATGTTTGTTCATAAAAAATCACGTAAAAATACAAGTTATTTTTGAGATGTGAATTTATATCTATAATAATCTTTGCTTAATTTTCCTAATGCAAGTTAAAATTACTCCGTTTTGGCAAATTTCTGCTAATTTGCGCCAATTCTAACGAGGCATTTTGAAAACAAATGTTAACACCACCTCTCAAATAAGAGTTAAGACAACTCTAAAATAAATTTGCGACATATATTCTCATGACGCCTCATCATATACACCAATAGTAGGTTTAATATCGTGAGTTCAAATATAAAATAGGCTATCGGACAACCAACAAGTACGGATATAAACAACGCTATACTACGAGTATTAAAAGTCAGAATGTTGGCATATTTCATCAATGGTCGACTATTAGATCTAAACTTTTTACGAAAATCAACAGGCACAATTTCTCCATATCGAGACTTCATACATCGACGCAACTGCTGCATTTGAGGAGTGAGGACCTCCTGATTTGCAGTATAATGACGATAAAAAAACATTATTATTTTCTTCCAAAAATTCCCTTTCCACGGCAAGGCAGCAAAATCTTCATCTATCTGATTGGTTGTTGTCAATTCACTACCCTCAACCCCTTTGACGAAAAAAAGATGAAATTGGCGATAATAATCGGCAACTGCAGCCTGCTTGACATGACACACTCCTGCAACAATAGCAATAACCCAAATTACCCATTGATTTTCCTGGAAAAATTGAGTGCTGTTATTTATGCGCAAACATAATGCAACATATATTGCAATAAACCACAAATCTCCACTAATCCCATCAAGGATGCGTCCAAAATTTGAGTATTGTTTTGTCATTCGCGCTAACTGCCCATCGGCACTATCAAAAGAATTTGCCCACACAAGCAACAAAACGCCTAATAGATTTAACCAAATTTCCTGGAAATACATTAATATTCCTGCCCCTACACCTAAAAAGATAGACGCTATTGTAATCGTATTAGGCGAAATCCCCAAACGTCTTGCCAAGCGCGCCCACATATAGCCTATGGGACGATAAAAAATGAGATCTATCGACTCCTCAGTATCCATTGATTTCAAGGAATTGCGATAATCATTTTTTATTTCGTCAATTTTGGACATTTCGGGTTATTATTAAGAGATATATTCTGTATAACTATTAATAAATCGTTTAAACGAGGTAATTCTCATTAATACCGTTTCAAACAAGAAGATACCTACAACAGAACACAATGCTCCAAGTATCACATCTATAATATAATGATGACATGAATAAACCGCAGTAAACCATATCCCTATCATTATTATAGCAAAGACAATGCGCAGCCACAAAGCGCAACGCGAGCGCAAAGAATAATAAAACGCAATCACCATATATGCCGAATGAAGCGATGGAACTGCAGCAAACACATTGGCATTACGAGAATACAATCCATCAAAAACCATCCAACCGGTCATTGCATCAAATCGCCCAAGCCCTGCAACATCTCCCGGAGTACCAAGTATGGGCTCAAATCCATATTTTATCACATACCACGGTGGTGCAGCAGGATGAATATAATAACATGCAAACCCTATGAGGTTTACAAGTAAGAATACTATGGCAAAATGCAAATATATTTTGCGTTGGTGGCTGAAATACAATCCTATCCCAAACATTATGGGAACCGGGACCCAACACAAATAAAACACCCCTGCCCAGAAATCCATCATCGAGCAATTGTGGATATTAAAAAATTCATTTGGAGTGAGAATTCCCTGTGATGTAGCTATGCCAAACAATGCTTTTTCTGCCTCATACAAGTCTTTGACATCAATGGGATTTACTTCATAATTTGGCAATAGATTCATCCAATCATAGGATATACCAAACAATGCAAATGGGACAAGAGCGACCACAAAGCGACGAGTAGCACCATTAAACAGAAACATCCCTGCTATCAAGAATGCAAGCAAACCATGTTCAGGACGCATCCCAATACAAAAGCCTGTTACACTAAGCCATAATGCAAGGCACACGACCAGAATCACACCCTCCTTGAGTGTTGGGAATTTTGTTATATCTTTCAACATTGTATGTTTTCTTATTTTTTCATCAATTGCTTGCGACAATGCATGATGCGAGCAAAAGCTGTGAGATTGGCAAAAACTGCAATAATCCCCATTGCCACAACAAGTATTAATATCGGGTCAAACGATGGGGTTTCAGAATTATAACCATAGATGCCACATGCAAGAGCAGCCACACTTGTAATCACTACTCGCTCAGGACGTTGCATAAGACCTATTTTACATTCTATATCAAGCCCTTCGGCACGTGCTCTCACATAACTCACCATTATTGAGCCTATCAATGCAAGAAATGTAATTATCGCACCGGTCTCATATCCGGTCTCCATGAGATAATAAGTAATACCACCCAATGTAAACAATTCACAATAACGGTCAAGAACGGAATCATACATTGCTCCAAATGTAGATGTCATTCCTCCTAATCTTGCAACTTGCCCATCAAGCATATCAAATAACGAGAAGATGATTATAGTTGCTCCTGACCAAGCTACCCAATAAAATTGTTCTGTTACAGTCTCTTGTGTTGATGCATATACCATCAATGCAGCAGCAAGAACATTCCCCAAGAATCCTATTGTTGTTACTACATTTGGAGTAATGCCTATTTTAATCATTCCATATACAAGCGGATTGATAATCTTATATATCAATTGCTGTAATGCATCTCGCAATTGTTTGAAAAATTTCTTCATTGTTATATTAATGTTTTATTTTCGTTGACACCTTTTTTATTGACTCTTTTATAGGGACATTGCGGAACACAAAATATCGTTGTAACATAAAGTTCCAAAATATTGAAACCAACAACGACACCGCAAGTTGAGCGACCATAAAACATCCCTTATCTGTAACACCCCAATCAGACAAGAATGTTAATCCCGACAATAAATTTGTCGCAATATCTGTCCCAAAAGAATTTAATAACAGACTACCTGTCCACACTATTGCATATTTTATTGCGACATAGCGTTTACTACACCCTTTTGGCTGAAAAGTCCATTTATAATTTATACTACAATTAACGACACCTCCTGTTGCCGCACCTATTGCTTTTGCGATAAAGGCATCAGGAATCACAAACGCAAACAGCACAAAACTTAACCCCATGTCTATCCATGATGCAATCTGAGACGATACCGATGCTTTCAAAAACATGAAAAGACCTTTGGCTTTCTTTGGCTTTGTTTCTGTTATATTTTCCTTTGATTGTTTTTCCATATCAAATAATATAATTCAACATTAATATTACTATGGCTCCATAAACCCCGGCAAGAATATCATCGGCCATGATACCATAACCGCTTTTCAGCTTTTCCATCTTTCTAACCCCTAATGGTTTTACCATATCAAAGAATCGGAAAAGAACAAATGCCGTTACGATAGTGTACCATTTTGCTTGATGGGGTACAGCGAGCAATGTTATCCACATACCCACAACCTCATCAATCACTACACGCGAAGGATCCTCTCCCCAATATCGCTCGGCTATCGTCGATGACCACACTCCGAGAATGGTAAAAACGAGAATTGCAGCAATAGTTATGGTCATCCATGTGCAATAATCAACAAACAAGAATAGAGGTAACCACAACGCGACAGCAAATATAGCTCCCATTGTTCCGGGACCCCATGGGAAATATCCGGCACCACATGCTGTAGCTATAATTTTATGTATGAGCGGAAAATTTTTCATATACTATCCTAATATTTATTTTCGATACTCTTTAATTTCTGCCATTATAGCTTTAGCAATACTCGACGCGGCCTCTGCTCGACAAGGTGCATAACTTGGCCAATCATTAAAGCTGATGAGACTCACATCTCCCTCTGAAGATATTATGCAATCACCACCATATATTTTTACATTCAATTCTTCGGCAGTTTTTACACACAGTGTTTTTATTTTCTGCCCCATCGTTTTTATTGCCTCATACCCTGAATTTAGCAATTCATAGCTATATTTCCCGCCATTAGCAACAAATGGGCAAAACCAATAGAAGAACGGCTGACCATTCACGCCATAAAATTTCACCAAATCTCCTGTGAGATGCTTATTAATAACTGCTCGTGGTATCCCACGCAAGAAATATTCTTGTAACATTTCTTGAGCCTCCTCGGCATGGCGCACATAGGTTACATCCTCCTTGTGCATCGCATGTTGATCCCCTCGTTTAATCCAACATTGTGAAATTTTGGCTTTTTGAAGAAGATTCTTTACAACCTCATCGGTATTTACTATAAAACTTTCAGGATAAGGGATGTTATTCCCTAAAAGAATGCGTGTCATGCGTTCACGCACACAGTTTTCAATTCCATAGCCTGAGTTTAGCACTAATCGGCCATTATCCTCCATCTGCTGTAACAATGAAATAGACTTTGGATCACGACACATATTTACAATAATGCTTTCTCCCACTTTTCCGGCAAGAAACTGCTCCTCGCTATAGACCTTTACTTCACAGCCTCGTTTGCGCAACTGCTCGGCAACCATATTTAATATCGTCGCGTCATTGCCTATGTGATTTGGGGAATACACCCCGGCTCTCATTATCGCAGCTATTTTTATCTCAGACATATTATTTTTCTTTTTTGCGTTCCACCTCAATGATAAATTCATTTGCCGTTGCTATATCATTGACATGATCCACATCTACTATTTTTTCAAATTCATAGGCTTGCAATTTCAATCCGGCATTAACCAATTCTCGTTGATAATCTCTCATATCGGTAACACCCTTTCTCAGACATTCATCCAATACTCTAATTGATTTTGCATTCAAAGCATAAATTCCTCCCGATATAATGCGAACTCCATCCCACGGTTCATCACTGAATTTTGTGATGTAATTATTCTCATCAACATCTATATATAAAGGAATTTCATCATCAATAAATGATGTTACAGCCATATACCCATCAACATCATTGTCTTTTTCAAACGCCTCAATATATTTGACAAATTCTGCCTCATCAAATATTGCATCAACCGTTGATAAACAAAACTTCCCGCCACTCAATTTGTTACTAATCTCATAAAAACTCAACAAAGAGCCGGATGTTGTTTTTACATTAATATCAAGCGGTAGGGGCAATTCAAGAGAATGAAGATAATCTCTCACCTCATTCATCTCTTCATTAATGATAACACTAATAGCAGTTGCATTACATCTTATGAATGTATCTATAAGACGTTTTATCATTGGTATTCCGCCTATTTTAACAAGTGGTTTGGGAAGCATTTCCCCTTCACTTGCCATGCGGGACCCTTTTCCGGCTGCTATTATCGCAAAATTCATTCCTTGATTTTATATTTCAGTATCATCAGTGGTTAAATCCAACACCACATTGTCTCCGCTCTTGTCAAAGTATTGACGACGCAATGGATTACGTCTTATAAACGCATATTCTTTGCGATTGCGGAAAATATCAATTGCTTTATATATCGCTTCTCGGAACGAAGCCTCAGAAGCCTCTCCTTTTCCGGCAATATCATAACCCGTTCCATGATCGGGAGATGTGCGCACCATTGGTAGTCCGGCAGTAAAATTAACTCCGCTTTCCATTGCTATGGTTTTAAATGGAGCAAGACCTTGATCGTGATACATCGCAAGAATTCCATCAAAACGAGCAAATTGTCCGCTCCCAAACAATCCATCGGCAGCATAAGGTCCAAAACATTGAATCTTTTCCCCTTGCGCTTCCTCAATGGCAGGCATTATGACCTCTTGCTCCTCTTTGCCGAGTAATCCATTTTCTCCGGCATGAGGATTTAACGATAATACCGCTATGCGAGGGCAATCAAATCCAAAATCTTTTTTCAACGAATCATTGAAAATGCGCAATTTCTCGACTATTGCATCCTTAGTTATGGCTTCAGGGACATTTGCGATAGGAAGGTGAGTTGTAACTAATGCAACTCGCACATTGTCATTACACAAAATCATCAACGACTTGTTTCCATCGCCAATTGATGCTTCCAAATATTCAGTGTGTCCGGGGAATGTGAATGTCTCACTTTGAATATTATGTTTATTTATCGGAGCCGTTACAAGCACATCGATATCTCCATTACGCAAATCGGTTACCGCTCGCTCTAATGCTATAAAAGCAGCTTCGCCCGCAACCTCAGTTGAAACTCCAGGCTCAACTTTCACCTCTTCAGAGACTATATTTATAATATTATAATCACCATCTTTTGCATCAAGGGCAGTTGCTATCTGATTAAAATTAAAAGCGGCAATGTCCAATACCTTTCTATAATATGCGGCAATCTTTGCCGAGCCATAAACAATGGGGGTACACAAATCCAATATGCGATCATCTTCCAATGTTTTAAGGATAACTTCATATCCCACTCCGTTAATATCGCCATGGGTGATACCCACTCTTATTTTTCTGTTTTCTTTCATTGGTATATACATAATAATTCACAGAAAGCCAACACCTTAACATTTATCAAGATTTATTTCGTCAACTTTCCGTCATTTTACAATCGGCTAAGGTAGTCATTATTCTTCAAATAGGCATAATTTACCCCTCAAAATTCGACCAAAAGCACAGTCAATGGCATTTTTAGTCAATTAACACAACTATGCAATTAATGAATTTGTATTACATCGAAATTTTACTCACTATAAACGGCACACCAGACTTAATTTTTGGCGCATATTCTTCTCGCAATCCATTTACATCAAACTCTGATTGTACCTCAGAGCATTCCACAATAGGACATAAAGTGTATTCTCTATTAGGTCTTGCGCCAGGATAACTTTTTGATTTCATTATTTCATAATTAGCAATGACTTGCTTTTCTTGATCTAATTCAAAAAGTTTATATTCTGAAGGATTACTAAAATTGTATAATAATAAAATTGTTGCATCAATTCTTTCGCTTTTACCAATAACTCCACCTCGCTCACCTTTTCTTACATTATACATCTGATTTTGTAAAATCCAATCAAGATGAGATTTATCTTTATAACAGCCAACAAGCATTTTTTTAGTTGATATTTGCTTCGTCTCTATTATCGGGATATTATCTGTATTTTGTAAAAATCCTTTTTTGATAAGGGTCTTTTTTATTTGCATAGCCACATGATAAGCCAAATTCACAGGGACAGCATTACCTATCATTTTATAACCATAGTCAATATCAGTATATATAAACTTATAGTCATCAGGAAAACTTTGCACACGAGCAACCTCTCTGACCGTCATACGACGATATAGATGTTCACTACCTTCTGCAAATTTTTGTGAGTTAGTTGCAACTTTTATCATTTTGGGTGCCTGTGGATGCAACTGACATTGCCTACCGCTCGCTTGAACGGTAAAACCAGGCTCATCCCATGCTCTCACACGATTTCTTGACATGAATATTGGAGAGAACTCACCAATAAAATACTCATTGTTTGGAATTGCACATTCCGAACCATTTGTTTTGTTTTTAGCCTTTGCTGGTATTGCTGAAAATTGCAAATCCCATATTACTTCGCGTAATGTTGGCTTATAGTCAAGAGGGGTGGGGTATTCAAAGTCATAAATTTTCAAGTCTTTTCTGAAACCGACATAGAAGACTCGGTTTCGGTCTTCAGCAACATCAAAGTCATTTGCATTTAGAACTTTCATGTTTACATCATAGCCTGCTTCATCAAACAATTGCATAAACATTTTTACAGCCATAGCATGACGAGAAGCTAACATTCCCGGCACATTCTCTGCTACAAAAAATAACGGCTGAGTATCTTTCAAGATACGAATATAATCATAGAAGAGTTGTCCTCTGCTATCATTAATACCCCTTAAGGAGCCTGCTTCACTCCATGATTGACATGGAGGGCCTCCAATTATACCGGTTATATTTTTAGGAAATACAGAAGATGGGATCTTTCGAATATCTCCCTCAATTAACGTGGTGTCGGGGAAATTAGCTCTAAATGTCGGACATATTTTAGGATCATATTCGTTTGCAACTATAGTCCTAAATCCTGCTTTATGAAAACCATAATCAAGACCACCAGCTCCAGAGAAAAGGCTAATTATATCCATATGTTTTTATAATTAATCCCAAATGCAATTGATTGTTATTATAGCTGTTGGCATTCCTACAATTTGAATGTCAAATTTTAATGATGGTTCAACAAGAGTTGCAGCATTATGTATTCTAAATGTAAACTGCCATCCTTCATCCATATATAGCTCTACTTTATTTGTCCTACCAGGAACAAAATCAAGTTTTACTATTCTTGTAGGTAAAGAAACTATAGGAACTTCAATTGTTGGTTTTAATTTAGTTATACCATCTTGATTTAATGTGCCGTGCAAATTAAACCCTTGAATTCTTGTTAACCTCTTGTTGTCAATACTGATTACTTTGTAAAAGTCAAATTTACCAAGCAAATACTCAACTAACTTTGATGGTATTTCTTTATTTGTTCCGTACTGCTTGTTTATTTCGTTAATAAAAGCTTTTAATATTGGAACATATACTTCATTTTCTTTGTTTGGCAACTCGCTGAATTTAGTTCCTTTGGACTTTTCTTGGGTAAGATATTCAAATACCGGCAAAACTTCACTCCAATAATCATTAGAGCAAGGAATATCATACCAAGTTTGTCCGAAATCAATAGTTTTACTTAATCGGCTATGCTTTACTGCAAAGTGATTATGCTTCAAACTAAGTCCAATTTCCCACGCAATTTTTCTGCGAGCAATAAGAATATCTCTTACATCTCCTTGTTCTCCATGTTGGTCGGTTTGGATAAACAATTCAATTTCGTCTTTTCCGTCTTCTATTATACGAGGCTCTAAATCAAATATTCTCTTTACTGCGGCTTTTGCACTAATTGTGTATTTATTCTTGTCTTCATCTGACAAAGTATTCCACGCGTTTTCAGCCACCACGTAACTACTATTTTTTATAATAGTTGCAGGGCGTATAGCATTTATCTCTTGTCCTAATATCAACAAACTTATAAATTCGTAAGCTCGTCCTTGGTCATTACTTTTACTACTCATAAGTAATACTTTATCTAAATATAATCTGCATTATCCAACCAAAACTATTTCAAACTACAAAAGATACCTATTATTACCACGAGTGGTAGTTAATTCTAATTTATTAATAGGCTATTGTATAGCGCAAATGAAATACAAAATTAGTAAAAAATCATTCTATCTTCATGCAACCGCAAAGTTAATAAATAATAAGGGCAATAAGTTTGCACACACTAATCAATAAAGCACAAATCTTCAATAGCTCTTTTTTACTCAAAAAGCAATGTGTATTACACAAAAACATGCTTTTTTTTATGCAGTACAGAGTATTTATTGCATAAAAACAGACATTGCATCTAATAAATCCTTAAAGTATTGTTGATATCCGATAACAAAGAGAACCTCTTCGAGATATTTTTACCTTTTCTTATCTACTTTTTCAATTTTTCTCTTTGGCTTTTCCGGCAAGCATGCCACATGCCGCC
>CAZCEB010000044.1:0-10109 GCA_964497305.1 uncultured Muribaculaceae bacterium
GTAGCGCTTATCATGGCTCTTGCCGGATCAATGATGTTTACTTCTTGTATTGGTAGTTTTTCATTAACAAATAAATTAATGGATTGGAACAAGACTATTGGAAGTAAGTTCGTTAATGAATTAGTGTTTGTCGCATTTTGGATTATTCCTGTATATGAAGTTTCTGCACTTGCCGATATACTTGTAATAAACAGTATCGAGTTTTGGAGTGGTGAAAATCCTGTTGCGCAAGGTAAAAAAGTTATAGAAGGAGAAAGTGGGCGCTATTTAGTTGAATGTGATGGTAAGGGATATACCATTACAAGCGAGACCGATGGCAGTATCGTGCGTCTTGATTTTGAAACAGAAGATAATTCATGGAGTGTTAATGCTAATGGTCAATCTCATAAGTTTATGACTTTTGTTGATGATTCACATGTAAAGATGATTGCTCCAAATGGAGATTATCAAGTAGTTGAGTTATCGCAAGATGGTTTATACGCATATCAACAATTGGCATCAGCCTCAATATTTGCAATGAAATAGTCGGGAATCCCAACTCGCAAATAAATGTTGTTATTTCAGAATCGAAAAAATAAACTATAAAGCGGTCATGAAATAAATAGCATTCCAGTCGGTATTGATAGGAATGCTATTATTTTTGATCGAATGATTTTGTTGATAGGGATGGGAATTTATATCTTTACATTATATTAAATTATAATAAATAGATGAAGAGAAAAATATTTTTGATTATACTAATTGGATTATTTTCTGTAAAAGCTTATTCAACTGAGAAATTACCATCGTTGCATAAACCATTGAATATTCCGCTTGTGTTGAGCGGTAATTTTGGTGAATTGAGGTCAAATCATTTTCATTCGGGGCTTGATTTTAAAACGCAAGGGAAAACGGGATTCAAAATATATTGTGCTGAGGATGGATATGTATCGCGTGTATTGGTGTCTCCATGGGGTTTTGGCAGAGCAATATATGTAGCTCATCCATCAATAGGGTTGGTTACAGTTTATGGACATTTACAATCTTTCAGTACTAAAATAGATAAAATAATAAAGGCAGAACAATATAAAAGAGAATCATTCAGCGTAGATATCGAATTTAAACCAGAGGAAATTCCGGTAAAGAGAGGAGAGGTGATTGCGTTAAGTGGCAATGCCGGCTCTTCGGGCGGGCCACATTTACACATGGATGTGAGAGATTTAAAAACAGGTGATGCTCTCGACCCAATGCCTTATTTTAAGGCATTGATAACAGATAATGTTAAGCCCGAAATCAGAACTATTGCTCTATATCCACATGGTGGTATTGTTGATGATACGATTGTTGCTTCTTATCGTCCTATGTCGCAGACATTAAAACCATTTACGGCATGGGGAAAGGTTGTGCCTGGTATAAAAGCATATGATAGAATGCCTGGAGTAAGTAATATTTATGGCGTGAAATACCTGACATTGAAAGTTGATGGGAAAGAAGTATATCACAGAAAAATTGATAGGTTTTCATTTGAAGTATCGCGAGCAGTAAATACGTTGGTAAATTATCCTGATAGGTTAAAAAACTCATGGGTTATGACAACTTATGTGCCTGTAAGTAATATATTATCAGATATGATAGATGTGTCAACCCCTAATGGGATAATCGATATAAATGAAGAACGAGATTACAATTGTCAATATATACTATGTGATGAACATGGAAATAAATCATCGGTTAAATTTGTAATAACAGGCAAACGTAGTGAAATACCATTGTCAAAACAGGAGGGTGCATTGTTTCATTATAATGGTGAAAATTCTTATAATATGAATGGATTGAATCTGAAATTTTCACCAAATACATTTTATGACGATATTTTTTTTGATGTCAAAACATCATCGTTAGATGGATATAATTCAGATGTACATAAAATTAGTAGTACAGATATCCCATTGCATAAGAGTTATGATATGAAAATAACTCTTACTAATGATAATCAAGTCGATAAATCAAAATATTGTATAGTCAGAATAAAAGGTAAAAGGCGTATAGCTGTTGCAACAAAATATGAAAATGGAAGTGTTTATACTCGTGTAAATCAATTTGGGCGTTATGCTGTAACCATTGATGATACTGCGCCGAAAATTTTACTTCGTAATAAAAAAAGTTGGACAAAGAGAGGACGGGTAGAATTTAAAATTTCAGATAATCTTAGCGGTATTGAGTCTTTTAGAGGCGAAATTGATGGGAAGTGGGTAATGTTTGAATATGATGGAAAGAATGCGTTACTTTCTTATAAACTGGAGTCCTCGCGAGTTACTAAAGGTAAACGACACAAGGTAAAAATGATAGTTACCGATGCGTGTGGAAATAAAGCTACTCTTACGGAAACATTTACATGGTAAATAATTGTAACTAATTATTTTGCACGTTCAAAGTTTATCTATTATCTTTGTCTATAAGGTAAAACTGAAATAAATTAATAACAAAAATACTACCCGATTATGGAAAATGATGAATTGTTGAAATCAGTAACTGAGAAAGCTAAAGTGTGGCTTGGTGCCGGTTATGATGACGAAACTCGTGCAGAGGTTCAACGTATGTTGGATGCAGAGGATAAAACAGAGTTGATAGAATGTTTCTATCGAGACCTTGAATTTGGTACAGGTGGTTTGCGTGGTATAATGGGTGCAGGATGCAATCGTATGAACAAATATACTGTAGCATCGGCAACACAGGGTCTTGCAAATTATTTAAAAGAGGCATTTGCTGATCTTGACGAGATTAAAGTTGCTGTAGCACATGATGTCCGCAATAATAGTCGCAAATTTGCAGAAATCGTAGCTGATGTATTTTCAGCAAATGGTATTAAGGTTTATCTTTTTGATAGCTTCCGTCCAACACCCGAATTGTCGTTTGCTGTTCGTGAACTTGGTTGCCAAAGTGGTGTAAACATAACAGCATCTCACAATCCTAAAGAATATAACGGATACAAAGCATATTGGGAAGATGGAGCTCAAATTATTGCTCCCCATGATAAAAATATCATAAATCATGTAAATCAAATTAAAGGTGTTGAAAGCATCAAAATGCAAGGGAACCCTTCAAAAATTGAAATAATAGGAAAAGATATTGATGATAAATTTCTTGCAGCTATTAAAGCATTGTCATTGAGCCCAGAAACAAATGCGAAGCATGGAGATATGAAGATTGTTTATACTCCAATTCACGGAACAGGGGTAAATTTGATTCCTGCTTCTCTTCGCAATTATGGATTTACTAATATTGTAAATGTTCCTGAACAAGATATCCCATCGGGAGATTTCCCAACAGTAGAATCTCCCAACCCAGAAGTGCCATCAGCAATGGCAATGGCAATTGCTAAAGCAAAAGAGGTAGGTGCTGAGTTGATTATGGCTTCTGACCCTGATGCAGACCGTGTGGGTTGTGTTATTCGTGATGATAAGGGCGAATATGTACTTATCAACGGAAATCAAATAGCAATGATTCTTCTTAACTATATCATGACACGTAGCAATGAACTTGGATTGCTCAAAGGTAATGAATATATTGTTAAAACAATTGTAACAACAGAAACTATTAAAGCTATTGCAGAAGCCAATAATATTAAGATGTATGACTGCTACACCGGCTTTAAGTGGATTGCTGCAGTAATCCGCGAATTAGAAGGTAAAGACCGTTACATCGGAGGTGGTGAAGAAAGCTATGGTTTCTTAGCTGAAGATTTTGCTCGAGATAAAGATGCTGTGTCTGCAGTATCTTTGATGGCTGAAGCTGCTGCCTGGGCAAAGGAAAAAGGCATGAACTTTATCCAAATGCTTCAAGATATCTATATTAAATATGGTTTCTCTCGTGAAGCAGGTATTTCTCTTGTTCGCCAAGGAAAGAGTGGCGCAGAAGAAATTGTTGCAATTATGAAACAATTCCGTACTAATCCTCCAAAACAACTTGCTGGTAGCAATATTACAGAAGTGAAGGATTATGCAGATTTGACAATAAAGAATGAAGCAGGAAAGGTTATTGGAAAACTTGATTTCCCAACAACATCAGATGTGCTTCAATTCTTTACCGCTGATGGAACAAAGATTTCGGTGCGACCTTCCGGTACAGAGCCTAAGATTAAATTTTATGTTGAGGTTAAGGGAGAAATGAAATCAGCTGCTGATTATGAAAATGCAATAGCTACTGCTGAAGCTAAGATTGAAACAATTAAAAAGGATCTTGGAATTTAAGATATATACTTAAATATTAATTTAGTAGGGAAATGACTATGGTTGTTTCCCTATTTGTTTCTGAAAAGATAGATTTGCGTTTATTCATTACTAATATTAACTTTGTACAAATAAAGAATAAAAATGGAAGTCCTGTACGAAGATAATCACATAATAATAGTAAATAAAGCTTCTGGAGAGATTGTGCAAGGCGACAAAACCGGAGATCAACCTCTTGTTGAAATTATAAAAGATTGGATAAAGGAGAAATACAATAAGCCTGGAAATGTCTTTTGTGGAGTTGTGCATCGACTTGATCGCCCTGTGAGTGGAGTAGTGGTGTTTGCCAAGACATCAAAAGCTCTCACTCGTTTGAATGAAATGTTTAGAAAAGGAGAAGTGCAAAAAACTTATTGGGCAATAACTCGCAATCAACCACCAAAGACCGAAGATGTATTAACTCACTATATAACAACTGTAGAACGTAATAATAAATCATATGCTTCATTAACCCCAAAATCAAGTGCAAAAGAGGCGCGATTGAGTTATCGTCATATTGCGTCATCAGATAGATATCATTTGCTTGAAGTTAATCTAATAACAGGAAGAAAACACCAAATACGTGTTCAATTATCGTCCATAGGATGTCCTATTAAGGGTGATTTGAAATATGGAGATAAACGCAGTAATCCTGATGGAAGTATTTCATTAATGGCTCGTAGAGTGCAATTTATACATCCGGTATCGGGAAATGAAATTGATATTACAGCACCGACTCCGATTGACGATAATCTTTGGCAAGCATTAACTCAAGGAATAAATAAAGAGAATTAACAGAATTATATGAATAAAGAAGATTTAAAAATTGTATTTCTTGGAACTCCTGATTTTGCTGTAGAAAGTTTGCGTCGCATTCATGAGGGTGGATACAATATAGTTGGGGTAGTAACAATGCCGGATAAACCGGCAGGGAGAGGTCATAAATTATTGCAATCTCCTGTAAAACAATATGCAGTAGAGCATGGCTTGTTCCTAATGCAACCACCGAATTTAAAGGCAGAAGGGTTTGTAAATGAATTAAGTAGTCTTGGGGCTGATTTATTTATTGTTATAGCTTTTCGCATGCTCCCTGAAATTGTGTGGTCAATGCCCCGTTTAGGAACATTCAATCTTCATGCTTCTTTGTTACCAAAATATCGTGGAGCCGCACCTATAAATTGGGCTGTAATAAATGGCGATACAGAAACAGGAGTAACCACGTTTTTCTTAAAACATGATATTGATACCGGAGACATTATTCGTCAGGAACGTATTGAAATAAAGCCTGAAGATAATGTGGGAGATGTTCATGACAAGTTAATGATGCTGGGTGCCGATTTAACAATAGATACCATTGAACATATTATAGCCGGTGATTTGAGACCAATACCACAAGACGAATTGTTACAAGGAGAGGAACCTACGCCTGCTCCAAAGATATTTAAAGAAACATGTCGCATAGATTGGACATGTAAAGCTATAGATGTTCATAATTTAGTTAGAGGTTTGTCTCCATATCCCGCTGCATGGACCGAGTTTGTTGATGGAGAAGATGCTCCATTGTCAGTCAAAATATATGAAACGGCAGTTGTCCCTTTTAATGGAGATTTAACTCCGGGGACAATTACAATAGATGGCGATAGAATGATGGTAGATTGTACTGATGCTCGCATTGAAATTCTATCATTACAGGTAGCAGGGAAAAAACGCATGTTAGTCGCTGATTTCCTCCGAGGTTTCCGTTTCTCTTCATCTATCAAAGTAAAATAAGAAACACTACTAAAAAGACAAAACGCTGTGATAATTCACAGCGTTTTTCATATTATATTTTAGCTTTTATAATTTCGATAAATTTCTCATGATTTTGACAAGAAAGTAGGTATCGTTTTCCTGTATTCATTGTTATAAGAAATGTTTGATTATAATTACCTACATATGAAATGTATTTGCCAATTTCTTTATTATAGTAATTGCCGGTGTATCCAAAGACCCCACCACAACCACATGTGCGAACATTGGAGCCTTTTAGTTGATGAGGATTGATGGTGTCAATATCTTTAATCCAAAATGTTTTTTTTCCAATCATCTTTTTTAGAATAATAACATCATCAATTATTATTAATTTGATAGGGGATAGGTATGCTGCATATATTAGCGCAAATAGAACAATTGGAATTAAGACCGAACCCCATATTCCCATCACATAATAATTCCAATAAACGACTACAAGTAATAGAATAATAACAAATATGCTTGTTGTGTAGATTGATTTACTCCATTTTACATTAAAAATTTCCATAAATATTATCGTGCTAATGAGAGATTAAAAGATATTCCGTAACTACTATTTGTTGTTGGATAAGCACTTGATGAAACAAGTGGAGTATTAATCTGATGATCGAAGAATGCAGCAATAGTCATTCGTTTGCTCATAACATAGCTTGCTGTTAGGTTGATAGATACTGATTGTGTTCCGCTTGTTGCTTGAGCATAATTGTCTTCGATGCGACGGATGAGTGCTTGGCTCTTTTGGAAAGAAAAATCAGCATTTAGAGTCAAGTCATTGCTGATGCCTTGTTGAGAGCCTTTAATTTTAAGCACTGAATTAAAGCCGACAATCTTATATCCGGCACCAATTGTTATACCTTTTGTCGCTGCTTCTACCAATTGACCTGCACTTGAATTTAATGTTAGTGTGCGACTATCGCGATATTCGGCATTAAATTGCAATTCGTTTTTCAGGGTGAAATTAACACCAATGAGGGGCGCAAATTTTTCAGTAATTGCAACAGATGATATATTATAAGGAGAAGAAGGTATAGGTTGCCCTGTGAGTTCATCAAGTGTAAACCCAAATTCTCCATCGGCACTAATCCAATTTAAATATGATGAGTATGACCCCACTGTATATGTACATTGATAGGCATGTTTTAAAGAGAATGATTTAAACCATTTGCGCATATTTCCGAGATTAATAAATCCGTCGTATGTAACACGCCAGTTTGGCATTACATGAGCAAATGATGGGAAAGGATCAAGGTAAATCTTTGATGCGTCCTTACCTGTATAAGCTGCGATGAATGCCGGAATTAATACATCACTACTTGCATGGTTAATCCCTCCCACTTCAGGGTCATAAGGAGCTCCAGCATGTGGATTATTTTTCATGAATCCAGTCGATGGATAGTTGAGACCCATATATTTATCGTTTAGACGATTTGCAACAACCGGAATATTATTAAGAAATTCATTAAATGCATCGCTATAATATCCGTCATCAGCATTACTGCTTCTTAATGCCGTTGCTATTGCACAATGTGTTTTTGTGTAACTACCTGTGCGGGTTATTGGCATATCATCGTACATGAATTGAATTTGGTTTGTACGATTATCGGTGCGATTACTTGTCAATTGGATTTTCAATCCTTTTATTGGCTCAAGGTTTAATTCAATATTTAATTCATTGGCATTTGACCACATTGCAGGTGAGGCTTGGTCATTGTCGCAAATGAGCCATCCACGATCTTTAGCATCATAGATGTATCCTTCGTCAACAAAACCAAAGGCAAAATCAAGACCTGGAGCCATTGGTCCATAGCTATTTGATTGTCCAAATACATTGCCTATTTCAGGAGAGAATAGAGGTATAGAGAGAGAATTTGTTTTGCGCCAACGCACAGATACATTGCGTGGCATCATCGCAAATCTTACAGCGTGTTCTTCAATCTCTTTCCAAATGTTTTTATCGTCTTTTAAAATTTCAATTACTGTAAATTTAACATTTTCATCTCCTCTGTTAAGGATTTCAACAGTATTGGCATCAATTACTTTGGTTTTTACAATGATGGGTTTACCTGCTGTAGTAACGGCTGTAACCTTTACTTTTTTATTTCGAAGATTGTGCTTGATCGTAATTGATGTATCAGCTTTTAGTTGGAATGTACGTTCAAATTTTTTAGGCTTTAATCTTGAACGTTGGCGATTATTTTTTGAGAATCGTTGATCAATTTTCTTGAGATATGGAATTTTTTTGTAAATTGATTCAAAATTTAGACGTCCATCTGTATTCCATGTTGACTGATTACTGATGGTATTTCCAAGTTCGATACCATCAATAGTAGCTCCTCTATCCCAACGATATGTAGCATTGTAGCTAACAGAGGCTGTAAGGAAATCTAATAATGGGATTTTACTGAATGGTGCTTTATATGTGCCAACAAATGTCTGATTATAAGCCCAAGGTGTACCCATGTGCAAAATACTCTGCCAAACAGTATCTTTCCATTCTTTATATTTATCAGGGAACAATTTCTTATTAACAGCTCCTACCGGCTCTTCAATGCGAGCAGAAGTATTAGAATTGAAAGATAAATTTAAACTCTTAGTTAAGTTCCATGTTAAAGCAAATTGTCGATCCCAAAGGAAATTTTTGCTTACTGAGACCGGTAATTGGAACATAACATCCACCTCGCTACGAGTTTGTTGTTCGTAGTAATAACGAGACATTGTTGTTAGGAATGAAATAGAGTTTGGTAGATAGTTTAATTCCCAATCTTTAATGAATTTGAGATTTTTGTTATTACTTTTCATCCAACCAAATGGTTTCAATCCTTTAACATATGGAGTATAAGAGTATTGGAAACTACCGCGGTAGTCATTGGTGTATTCATATTCTGTAGTGGGGTCCTGGCGGGATTGTTTATTAAATGAGAAATTTAATGTAAAGTTTGCCGGATCCCAAGGCATTGGGTTTTTACTTTGAATATCAAATTTTAATCCTGATATACTGAAACTTTGAACAGTAGATCGTTCAATTGCATAATTGCTGATAGAGTCTTTTTCCTGTTTTGAGCCAGCTTCGTCAAGAGCATCTTGAAGTAGCACGTCTTGATCAAGAGGATTGTATTTAGGTGAAGTTTTTTCTTTTGTAACAGAATAATAAATAGGAGCTTTAAGTTTAGCTTTTTCTGGCAAGAAACGTCCTAAGTCGGCTTGTATCGCAAAGTTATACTGTTCGTAATCGTCTAGTCGGCGAGAATTTAATGATTGATCTACTCCTCCAAATCCGGCTGTTTCAATGTGAGTTCCGAAATTGAGAGTTGCAATATCTGATAGTGCAAGATTGGCATTCGCTTTTGCTGCCCATCCACCACTATTATCAAAGTCTGTAACTTTTAATTCATTTAACCAGATTGTTCCATCTTTGGTTGTGCTTGAATTATTGCGTACTCCCACTAATATGACTCTGACATCACTTAGTGAAGGATTACCAAGTACAGCCATCCTATTTTGCTCATTGTCAGGGTCTCGTCCTGTGTATAAAGTAGCATATCCAACGTTACTGCCTTCTTGATTTTTTGCAATATTACGCTCTTTTTTGAGATTTACAAGATTTTGTAAATTGAAGTTTAGATAGTTGGCTTCCGGCCACACAATATAACGATCAGATGTTAAATAGGTGTTATATTGTCCGGGAGGAGTTAATGTTAAAGGTATCTCATATTCATAGAAGTTGTTCTTTACGTCAGATCCTAATCTGATAAATACTGATAATTCACCGGATCTTAAATTTGTTACATCGTCAATGAGTTTTTCGGCATGTACCCACATTTGCATACGTTTATAATTACGCAAATCAAGAGATGTGTTTCGATAAACACCTCGAGCATCCCCGGCTTGAAGTCCTACAACTTTCATTGACATTGATTGTTCATTGAGTTGAGTTATTTGAGATTGCCCTGGATCTACGATGCGGGTAACGCCGGGAGGTAGAACATAGTTTACCGGTTCTCGTTCGGCATTTTCCTCAATATTAACAACTGATAGATCTAATTGCCCTTCAGCAGGAGCATCACCACGATT
>CAZCEB010000045.1:0-10063 GCA_964497305.1 uncultured Muribaculaceae bacterium
GAACACCTTTCCCTCTCTAAAAGCCACGCACTCAGGAATTAATTCAGGGCGCAATTTTGATGGTTGCATCTGTATTAATGTCCCCCATGAGGTCTCTATCGTATCAGGCACTCCGCCTCCTCTATTTCGATAAACATATACCTTTATATTTCCTGTGCGATATAGTTTCAGACCTGTTTCGGGTACATTCTTTGCGATTTCCATTCGCAAAGCTATACGCTGCGGAGTAATCGTGCTATCAGCCAAATATTCTATATATTCCGGGCGGAAATAATAATATCCCCTATTTCTAACAACATTAGCAATGCGTGTACGTTCAGCATTAAGAGAATCGGTACAATATCGATTTCCCGATACAAGATAAGTGCTATTACGCGCAATTGAATCTATCAAATGACTCAAATGTCCAGTATCAGGCAACAATGTTATATCATCGAGAAGATATGCCGGTCCCGAATTTATATTATACGAAATCCTCGCTTTTTTCTTGTTTTTACCTTGCAATAATTCATAGGATGCATGTCCTCTGAAATATCCGTTATTATCCAATATTTGATCAATCATCTTGGTACGCACTTCAGGACGCACATCAGAAATCAGCACAGGCTCATCCACAAGTTTTTCATATAACCAGTGTTTAAAACCACTCGGTGGATTGCTCCAATTATTATATACCCACAACCCGATTGGGAAGGGATGTCTCACATAGGGCGAAAACAATGGATTATTAGGTGCTACGTTGACAGCTTCTTTCAAACGGGTTTCGAGTTCTGATGGGATTTGATCTTTATCATAAGCAATAATATCAATCTTCTTTACACCGGTATATAATATATCATCCTCTCCAAGCCGTTTTGTCGTAGAACAAGATACGAGCAAAACAGCGACAACAATCAACAGGATATTTAATAAACATTTACTACTTTTGTCCATTTGTGCTTTGATTAATTGCGTTATCTACTGTCGATTGCATTTTAGGACGTCGTCCGAAACGGAATAAGTCTCGCAATGTCTGTATCTTGCGTTTATAGACAAATCCGACACCCGTTTGCGTTATCTCCCCTTCAAGAATTTCATAACCCACATGGCGGAATATTTTCACATACATTGAGCCACTGCGATTGAGCATATACTCAAACGATATATCATTTATGAGATTTTGTGCAACATCCTCATCAGCATCTACATCAGTCGAATAATTTCCACCTATTACAATTTTAAATCTGTCATTGAATAGTGTTTTTGAAACTTTATAAGAATAGTTGGTCGTCGAAGTCGTTGAGCCATCAAGCGTCTTGTCATATTGGTCAATACCAAATGAAATATCAACGAATTTTATATTATTTGCAGCCCATGTGTTAATTTGCGATTCAAGGAAAGAATACAACGGATTTCCCGACATGCTCGCACTTGCATCTGTCCCGGGACCGGTATATACGTTATACAACAACATGTTCATTGCCTGATTGGCTCGCTGTTCAGCACTCATTGACTGTAATTCATTTTGTATTGAAATATCATCGGTTACCGACATATCAAACACCACATTCATGTTGCTCAAAGTATTAGTTATCGACAATGATACATCAAAATTCACCAATCGCGAATTTTGTCCCTCCTTAGTAACATTGGCTTTTATATCATCAACAGCTTGAATATTTAATATTGGGTTGAGCATATCTCCATTAAATGCGACATAACTACCCTCTTTGAAATTGAATAGTTTTTCCGACATCAAAGGCGGAGTGTATCTCACAAAACCTTTATCGATGTTGTATCTTCCTGTGAAACGGCTGTCTGCCATATTGTTCATCGTGTAATTTAATGTCCCGTTCCCTTGTAACTGTACACGATTTTTACCATCAGTCGATAAATCCACATTTATGGTTGTTCCACTTGAAATTCTCAGCAATGCATCAATATTCAATGCCAACGACGACATTTCAACAGTATCAGCCTTTGCGACTTCAAGCGTATCACTAAATTGAACAAATTTCACCATTTCATCGGTACTCTGAGAGGTAATAGCCGATGTTGCATCAGTCATTATATACGTTATATTAGACCCCCCAAGCAATGTGAGCGATGCGTCGACATCCATCTCCGACAAATCGCCTTTTATTCCGGCGTCAAGATTAATGAATCCTTTACCATAAACATCGGCACCTTTTCCTCTTGAGCTATTGAGAAATTGCATATTGCGAGCTCTCATCGCCAAATCAATTTTGGGAGATATAAAATTACCCATATCAACAACTCCGTCAATAGTTAAGGGATTTTCATTGGCACCTTTTATTTCATAACCGGTAAAACTTATTATATTATCCTTTACCGGTACACGATCTTCCGAGAATCGGAATGAAGAGCTTATCATATTGATTTTTACCTCAGCTGTATCAAAATCTATATACCCATTAAACTTGGGCGATGAAAGTTCTCCGGTTATATCCATTTCCCCGTTCAACATCCCACTTAATTTGGCGGTATTGCGAGGCAAGAACGGATTAATCACTTGCAAAGGGAATTTTATCATTGAAAAATCAAGATTAAACGGAGAGGTGGATGTCGTGTCATTTAACGAGCCTCTTGCGGTAATTGTCTTTACTCCATCGACAAGCAACGAAACATCGGCTGTCATCTTCTTTGATTTATCGGTATCAATATCTACTCCCAATTGGAAAGAGCCCACTCTATCACGGCCATAATACATTTCATCAATTGAGACAACTCCATCACCCCCTACCGATACATCATCCCAGCGGAAACGCATATCAGTTGACACAACTCCTTTTATCGGAGTAGCAAACGGAGAAACTGACATTAATTCCGACAATTTTATATTACTAATATTTAACACCACATCTTCTTGTTGACTGCTATGAACATGCTCTGCATAAAGATTTAAATGGCTATCATCACTACTCATCAACATTTTAGCATCAAAATGATGATTTACAAGATTATACATTACATAGTTATCATCATTTATTTTCCAATTTCGATATCCTATAACCGGAGTTGTTGGTGTAAAATTAACCATTAATGTCGTGTCACCCATTGTTAATGTAGCACCAAGCTTAAAACCTACAACATTGTCAATGTTTCGTTGATGAATAAATGCCGAAATCTTATTATCGGAGATCATTCCATCGACATCAACATGAGCAAATTTATCTAACGTACCGGGACGATTTCCTATCATTGCATAATATTGCAAGGCATTTGCATGCTGATTGACATTAAATTTCAATGTATCCACTCGTGAATCTCCCGACTTAAATCGCATAACCTCTCCTTTTGCACTAAACACGCTGTCATTACTTACTGCCATTAACATTTCTCCAATACTCATTTTACTATTTGACAGCACGCTATTTAATATATTATTATTTTTTGAGTTCACATTCAGGGTAAACTCAGGCATTGCATGTTGAAGCATTGCTACATCAATCGTCTTTGCCTTCAACTGACCATCAAGAATGGCAGCCGCATCAATAATCTTTGCAACAAATGTATCAACCGAACAATAAGAGACAAAATCGGTCTTCAAATCATTATTGTTATTAATATAGGCTTTTAAGATTGAGTCTGTTGCCTGCATATTCACATTTATACTTGGAGTATTCACATGTAAATCAGGCATATTCCAGTCAAGCTGATTGATTGACATATTAACATCATAAACCGGCTTAACGACATTCACAACTCCCTCTCCCGATAATGACAACGAGCCTTTTGATTGAGTTTCTGACAATCCCAAACTTTTTAAATCGGCATTTCTCACATCTCCCGACATGCGCCACTCAATATCATTATTCTCTTTTATCATAGCATTGGCGACAATGTCAAAGTCGGCATTACTATTCAACGACACAATCCCCATTTCAGCCTCACCATTGGCAAGATTGACCCATGCCCGAGCATTATTATAGGCTTTGCCATTATAAATCATCTGCTTTAACAAGACATCAGCATCCAGGACACATGATGGCGACATTATATCATATTTTTTACCCGACACATCAACATCGGCAGTCAATGCACCAATACCCATCGTGGGTAAAAACAGATTTACAGGAAACGAATCAACCGCCATCGTCAGATCATACTCTTCTCCACAGCTATTCCACTTAGCATCAAGTGCAAGACGCCCGGTTTCTGCCACTGCTTGCAACAATCCGGCAATTACTCCCCCTTGCATCGAGACATTGCCATCTAACGCCAAAGAAGGAATATCGACCAATTCCGGCACATCAGAATCAAAGAAAGCCTTCTCTACAAAATCAACATCTGTAATATCTCCTTCTATCTTTATGTTACCCGACAACTTATCAATAGCCAACACATCATCGACATGCCCCATCATTGATATTTCAACTCTATGAGGCATTGAGACTAACAATTCATTGAGATCAAGCGACGACATTGTTCCACCAACATTAGCATTAACAAAGATTCCATCTTGTCGAGGCATTTCTGTCAATACCGGCTTCAATGCAGGATATAGCATTTCGATATCTTCAAGACCAATATTTGCTTCAGCCAATAACGCTACTTGAGAATTATTAATATCCTCCATCCCCATTATCCCATTGACTCCGATTGAAGAATGAGCAGTTGCTATATCAAAATTCTTCGCAACCATCATCACACTATCCAACATAAATAATCCCGATACATCAAATGACACTCCACTTCGCTCCATCCCGGTCAATCGCTTTAACGGCACTCTCATCTTCGCTCCTTGATTTAAGAATGAGTCAACGTCAAGGCAAATATCATTGACTTGCAAATAGTTCATATCCAACCCGTCTTTAACCTGAAGAGATTTATCCACAATATATTTTGCTTCCGACGCAGTTACAGCAACCGATTGAGTTGTTATGAACATCGGGGTTTCCGTCATATTTACAGTACCATTTGCCAAATCGATTTGTGCAATATTCACTCCTATAAAATCAGCAACAGAATCCATCGACATACAATAATCAACATTGGCAAGTCCTATATGATTGGCATTTATTAGCCAACCTATAGCAGTTGCATCCTCCTCGACCTTTTCTGTTGTATCATTTTTTAGCGACAATTCAATCTTTGCTCCATCGAGCATGACATCTTCAATATCAACTCTGGATTTCAGCATATTTATTCCGACATCATTTACCTCCAATTGCGAGATAAATGCATTTAAATACAATGCCGAATCTCGGTCCCCCATCCGGCAACAGCATTTATTCACCATCACCTCATCAACAACTATTTCCCCTTTAAACAATGAGATTATACCTACATCAACCGATGCATTCCCCACAGCAATCATTGTATCATTCCGCTCACCCAATACAACAGCATCTTCAATACTGATATCCAATGGGAATGACAACCTCAAATGCTCTACCGAAATATTCAATCCCGCAGATTTATTGACCTCTGCCAAGACCATCTCTTTAGCCCAATTCTGCACAAATGGGATATATAGCAACAATAAAACAGACACAACCACAGCCAACAAGCCAAGCAGAGTCCATTTCATTACATTTAGAACTTTATGTAAAATGGGAGACTTCAATTAATACACCTTTTACAAATAAAACATAAAGATACATGTTTTGTTTTTTTCATCAGCAATCATTCCCCCATTTTTTATTTCATTCACACATAATTGCCGGTTCCCTCCAAATATTTTTGACGATTTTGCCTGTTTCCACCAGATTTACATAAAAAAAGGACCGAGACTCACGCCCCAGCCCTCCCATCTCTAAATTTGTGTAGTATTATTAGAGTATTATCTTTTTGTAAATTTAAATGAATGATGTTCACCTTTAGTGTCTATTAAATTCAGCACATACAAACCTCGTTCTAAATCATTTATATCTATCCTATTCTCTTTATTTTGATAATTCAATTCAACTTTTACTGTATATGCATTATACATATCTAATGTATTTATCTCGTATGATTTTATCAAATTATTACTTATATTTCGCGATTGATTATTTTCGATAGTTATATACTCTCCATCCATGTTTATATTCAAATTCAACACAACCGGTTCAAGAGGCTCTATTAAAAGAGTTTCACTTCTTGTCGTTCCATTTTCATTATAAGCTATAACTGTAAATTCAGATTGAAACTCTTTGTCAACAGTTGCAATATAATATCCATCTTTAAAATTTGGCACATCATATCTATATGGCACACGTTCACCTTCATCCAATTGTTCAATCACAACCCTTGTTGTCCCTTCCAAGTTTTTTATTCCAATTTTAATATCACGTAAATATTCATCATACATAGTTGAACGAGCTGTACCGGTTGTTTCAACTCCTATAAACGCTTGCTCAACTTTTTGTGGAAGATTTTCCAATAAATAATAGTATGTTAAATTCTTTTTGTATGATCCAAGCGAAGAATTCACCCGTTGGAATGAATTTAATCTACAACGCAAATATCCATCAACCGTTCTACTATATTCCTCTAAATCGCAATGATAAGTAAAGTTTTCTGTGTTAATTGTCATGGGAGTTATAGGCAATTCCATTACAATATCCCAAGTTCCATCTTTTTTCAATAATGCGACTGTAAATTCAACAGAATTAATATTTCCCGACATATCCAAAGAACAATCATAAGGTTTACAAATGTTATCGGGATTTATGTATCGTAATTCTCTACTACTTGAATTTGTTAATATATTGCCATCTAAAACATATTCCCCTAGTGGATACAAAGTATTTACATTTTCTATTGGTGTACCCATAACGATATCACCATTATAAGCTATTGCTTCATCGGTAAAAGATGTCATATTTGTATTTACATTAGAATTCGACGATGTAGCAATAATAGTATACCATCCCATTGCAGTCCTTAATATTGTATCATAATTATCTGATATATCTCTTATTACGCATCCTTTCCCAAATTCATGAGAAAGTAGAGAAGTTACATTCTTAGTTGTATCTGTTATAAAATAATTCAACGACATATTGTTTTCCCAAGTTGTGGGAGCATATAATTGAATATTCCCATATGATGGAATATTTATATTTACACTACCCTGTGTCGCATTGTTAAATGCTTGAACTGCATCTGTACCAATTGTATTACATATCAAATATTCGAATGGTGATAAATCTCTATGAGTAATATTTAATTGTGTTTTAGCCACATTAGAAACAATAGCAGAATTAAATCCTAATCCTTTTGCGATATCACGAAGAGCCAAAGTTACAAAATCATACTTATCACCAACTGCCATTGCATCTAACGAAAATGAAAAATCATTAATACAATCACTATTGTAAGTTATGGTCATATCAGGTTTATCAAAGAAATCTGTTGTTAGACTATCTATATATTGATAATTTGTTCCTCTGTTATACTCTGAAAGCAGGACACCTTTAACTTGTGAATATAAATGTGTTTGATATCCGGTTATACCTTTATATTTACTATCATATAATTTTTGGATTCGGGTCGAAGATAATACGGTTTTCCCTCCAGAGGATCGTATTTTGGCTATCTTAGCTGTTATATTGATAGGCAATGATGTCGGTAAATTCTCCTCCCATATTTCACATGCATATTCAAATGCCCCTTTCATATCCACAGTCCAATCTCCTTCATAGGTAACAATAAACTTTGTTCCACCTTTGATTTCTCTGACTACAGGTAAATCAAAATATTTATCAACTGATTGCTCAAGTGCATATGTTTCAATCTCACTAATATTTTCACTTTTTGCATTAAATGCAGAAAGTATCAAAGCAATTATTAATAGTTTTTTCATATTCATTTCTTATATATTTTTTTTGATACTATTTTATCGTTCTTTGTTCTATAAACAAGTATATATATTCCTGATTTCAGATTAGAGATATTAATCGAATTTGAATTATCATTTGATAATATAGATTGTCCCATACTATTATATAATGAGATATTTGTTATCTCATTTTGCGAATCAATAATATCAATGATCCCTTGGTTATATCTTATCTCTATATTATCTCTGTTAACTCCTTCTACTTTTGATGAATTTCTCCATGTTTCAATGCGAGCAAGCATTTCCGGGTCATGAATATAGTCGGTTGTGAAAAGAGTGTCTTCACACCACACACCGCCCCATTTATTTTTCGCTTGAAATCGAACATATGTACCCCAATCTAAATACCCACACTTAAATTTGATGATATTGTTTTCTTTAATCAGATCACGAATATACCCATATATTGACCATATGATTCTTTTATTCTCATCTTTAAAGTACATAGGATCTGATTCTAATGTCGCTACATAATCGACATTGTGTGCTTTAAACTCTATATAGAATTTAGAATCCATTGTAACCTCATCATATTCACCGAGTGATAAATCAACCCATGATGCGTTTATTAGCTGAGGTGTCGATGGTAACAAATCAAATTTCAATGAAAATGTGTCTGTCTCCTCTATTGTGGCATCATAAGCTGTAACAAATCCGCAATAATAAACATGTAAGTCTTCTGCAGATGTAATTTGCTCGGCATAACTTATATCCTTTATTTCTTCGATTGTTATCGGTAAAACAAACTTTGTCGTATCTGAAACAGATTTTATTACATACTCTTCAATATTTCCATTTCTAATCTCATAAGCACATAATTTCCAGGTAATATTTTTCCCTGACTCAAATATGCATGTATCATTATCTATCAGTACACAACCGGGATATATATTTTCGCCGGTACTTAGATATGATTTTTTGATATTGTCGGCAAATGCTATCTGTTTAAAAATAATCAATATCGAAAATATTAATAATCGTTTCATCGCTTTTGATATTTTATCGTTTTAATACATTGTTCTCCTCTAAAGCTTTTGATGATATATAATCCTTCATCTAAATTATTTATATCTGCTTTATGTCCATGTTTGAGTATTAATGCGCCTGTAATATCATATATATCAAAATATTGGTCGTCATAATTTGAGCTCAAATCGTTGATTGACGCAACTAAAGGTCCACTTTTTGCTTTAAGATTGTATTCAACAGGAATTTCTATTGTATAGACTGATTCTCCATATTCATTCTCTACAAAAATATCTATCCACACCCAATAATCTGATGTAACATTTTCGACTTTCACATGTGCTAAAAAAGGTTCATACACAAATTGAGCAAACGCTGAAGATCCATATTCTTCCTCTTTTACAACATATAAGTAATCTCCTCCTATGTAATCAACATTAAAGAATAAATCATAATTCCCATATAAACCAGTTGGAACTGTGTTTATAATCTCTACTGATTTAATTTGAGGCTTAAGTCCTAATGATATGGTATAGACATCCACAATCTCATTTCCATTTTGCATGCCTTCAAACTTAATGGTGCCATATATATCACCATTTACATTTATTTTGTATAAATTTTCATTTTCAATAGCCGGAATTTGGAAATTTAGTACATTTGTTGCTTGAGAAATAATTGTATCTCCACCATTCGTCAATGGGAGTTTATATGTCCAAATCGCGTTACTTATACTCTCTCCTGTAGGATTTGTTATTGAAAATGTATGCGATTCATAACCTGATGTAATTCCGGATTCAGGGATGTTTTGTCCTACAATTTTTACTGCTGACTCTTGGAATGAATTCCACCCTAATTTGTTTAAAATATTGGCTGTAATGTTGTCGACAACTTGTATTTTATCTCCCTTTTGCAAATCATAATGCATTAAAGATGAAGCATTATCTAAATACAATAGTGATTTATATCGTTGAAATGGAGTCGGTGTATATAATTTATATAAATATGAGTTTTCTCCCGCATATACAATTGTATCTCCTTGTGGTTGACAATACGTTCTTAATTCTACGTTATCTATTCTTGAGTTTGTTATTCGTTCAATTGTATCTAATCTTTTTCCTGCCGAATTGAAAATCAATCTATCAAAAGCAGAGTATCCTGATCGTTGTTTAAAATTAAGGATATTAATATTTCTATAGGTCTTTTCAATAACACTTGAGCCAAACCCCATTACTGAAGCAATAGACCTCATTATTGCATAGGTCATAT